>JADFZP010000352.1 GCA_015232485.1 Alphaproteobacteria bacterium | reverse complement strand
ATGATTCGTTCGATCGCATTGGCGTCCGTGATGATGGTCGCCATGGTCGCTCCCGGTTTCGCGCAGGATGCCGCCAGTCTGGTCGGCAAGTACGCGGTGACCGGCACCGATACCGACGGCGCCAAGTACGAGCCGGGGAGCCTGGTGATTGGCAAGGAGGCCTCGGGCGCCCTGTCGATCAACTGGGATGGCGGCGACTATGTCGGCGTTGGCCAGGTGGCCGGCAACGTGCTGGCGGTGGCCGCCGTCGCCGATGGCAAAAGCTCGATCTTCATCATGAACATCGCCCCCGATGGCAGCCTGTCGGGCAAGTGGTGGCGCCGCACCGATCCCGGCTCGAAGGGCACCGAAGTCTGGAAGAAGAAGTAAGGTTTCCAGCCGCCCCGCGATCGCGCGGGGCGGCTTCGCCCCGACCCGGATCACTCGGTCTGCCGTTTTGCGCAACACTTTGGTATGATCGAATGTGCGCAAGGCGTTTGGAGGCGTGAGGGCGATGGCGGCCTTGGGGCGAATGGCCTTGATCGGTGCTTTGGTCGCGGTGGCGCTCGCCATCGGCGGCTTTTTCGCTTTGCGATTTTCACAGGATGGGGGCGACGTGGCCACCGTCGAATCCTTGCGCCTGGGCGCTTACGAGGGTGACGTCGGCGCCCTGGAGTGGATCGCCAAGGACAAGGGCTTTTTCCAGAAGGTTGGCCTGGACGTGACGCTGGTCGGCTTTCCATCGGGCAACGCGGCGGTCAACGCCATGCGGGCCGGTCAGGTCGAGGTGGCCACGGCGGCCGATCTGGTCGTCGCCAAGCGCAGCTTCGACGAGCCCGATCTGCGCATCCTCGCCGACATCTGCCGCTATTGGAACAAGGGCTTGATCGGCCGCAAGGATCGCGGCATCGCCACGCCCGCCGACCTGAAGGGCAAGCGGATCGGCGTGCCGGCGACATCCAGCGCCGAGCACAATCTGGTGGTGTTCCTGGCCCTTCAGGGCCTGTCGACCGATCAGGTGACCACGGTCGACCTGCCGCCGGCCAAGCTGGTCGAAGCCATGGCGATGGGAACCATCGATGCGGCCCTGGTGTGGGAACCGCACGTCATGGCGATCAAGCGCCAACTCGGAGACAACGCCGTCACCTTGATGGACGGCGGCACCGAGGCGCATCTGCTGCTGGTCGCCACCGAGGGCTGGCTCGCGACTCGGGGCGGCGTGGCCCGCAAGCTTTTGCGCGCCATGATCATGGCCGAAGACTGGGTCGCCCAGAATCGTGACGAGGCCAAGGCCTATCTGACCCGTCGCTTCGCGCTCGACCCCGATCATGTCGAGGTGCTGTGGCCGCGCATGCAGCTCGCGGTCGGCCTGCCGCAGGAAATCCTGGCCGCCATGGACAGCGAGGCGCGCTGGCTGGCCAAGAGCGGAAGTACGCCGGATTTTTCGGAAACCGTCCATACGGCGGCGCTGCGGGCGGTCAAGCCGTCGGTCGTCCATGTCTTCACGAAGTAGACGCCCGATGAAGATCAAAATAGGTTTCCGGAGAATACTGATCGTTTGGGCGACCGCCACGGTCGCCGCCGTCCTGATCTTCGCGCAAAGCCAGAACGCGCTGTTCGAAAATCAGCGGCAGAACGATCGGATCGAGCGGGTCTTCGCGGTAGGCACGCAGCTCGTCCAACTGACCTACGAGGTTCTCTTTTACGGCGAGGCCCGCGCCATCGAGCAATGGCGCCAGCAATTTTCGGAAGTCGACGCGGCGGTTCACGACTTCGAGGACGGCGTCGATCCCGCCCTGCGCGGCACGCTCGACGCCCTGTTTCGCCGTTTCGAGCAGTTGCGGCCGGTGCAGGAGCGGCTGACCGAAATTCGCGCCCTGGAAGCCGATTCGCCCGCCCTTCCCATCCTAAGATCGCAGTTGTTCCAGGACGCCATCAAATTGCAGGCCTCGCTGCGCGAACTCGAGGCGTGGTCCGACGCGACGCTGCGCGCCGCCGACGCGCGATCCAAGCAAAGGCAATATCTGATCTTCGGCCTGTTCGCGGGGTTCATCGCGATCTATGGCGCGTTCGTCTCGGCGGTGTTCCGCACCGTGATCCTCAAGCCCTTGAACAGCCTTGGCCAAACCATCCAGGATCTGCGCGACGGCCGCCGGGGACGGGCGATGGTGCGCGCCGACGACGAGATCGGCACCGTCTGCTCGGTGTTCAACGCGCTGCTCGACGAGCAGGAGGACGCTCGGAAAGAGTTGCAGGAGATGGCCGAGCGTTTCCGCAACGTCTTCCAGCAGGCGGCGGTCGGCATGTCGATCATGGCGCCCGATGGGACTTGGCTGGAAGTGAACCAGTGCCTGTGCGACACCCTGGTGGTCAGGCGCGACGAGATCCTGATGGCCGATGGGCGGGCGTTCACGCCCGAAGCCAACCACGCCGAGGACGCCGCCAGAATCCAGGCCATCCTGGCCGGCAAGAAGAACTCCGACTCTTGGGAGACCCGCCGCATCCTGCGGGATGGGCGCATTCTCGACGTCCGCGTGACCACCGCCCTGGCGCGCGACGGCGCCGGCCGGCCGCTCTATTTCGTCACGGTCACCGAGGACATCACCGAGCGCAAGCGGGCGGCCGACATGCTGGAAGAGGCCAACCGGCGGCTTCACGAGCAGGCCAAGGCGCTGAAGCGGTCCAACGCCGACCTGGAAAGCTATGCCTGGCTGGCGTCGCACGATCTGCGCGAGCCGCTGCGCATGGTCACGAACTATGTCGCGATGATCGAAAGGCGGTTGGGCCCCAACATCAACGACGACATGCGCGATTACATCGGTTTCGCCATCGATGGCGCCAAGCGGATGAACGACCTGATCCAAAGCCTGCTGGAATACGCCCGCGTCGGCCAAGCCGAGACCGACGTCGAACAGGTCGCGCTCGCCTCCGCCATTGCCGAAAGCGTGCATTTCCTCACCCCGGCCATCACCGAATCGCACGCCACCTTGACGGTGGCCGACGACCTGCCCACCGTCGCGGGGGTGCGCGGCGATCTTGTCCGGCTGTTCCAAAATCTGATCGGCAACGCCATCAAATACCGGGCGGCGGGCCGCGATCCGCTGATCGCCGTCTCGGCGCGCCGCACCAGCCCGGAATTCTGGACGGTCTCGGTGGCCGACAACGGCATCGGCATCGATCCGCAATATCGCGAGCGGGTGTTCGGCATCTTCCAGCGCCTGCACGCCCGCAGCGAATACGAGGGAACCGGCATCGGCCTCGCCGTGTGCAAGAAGATCGTCGAGCGGGCGGGCGGCGACATCTGGCTCGACTCGATCCCCGGCGAGGGAACCACCTTCCATTTCACGCTTCCGGCTCCGCAGCGAAGGCGTTAGGGGATGCGACCTCCAACGTCATACCCGCTCTTTGACGAAGCGGCCGAAGAGTGCCACGATCAGATGGATACCCGCTTTCGCGGGTATGACGGCCAAAATCAGCGTGTTAGGGCGCCTCGCGCCATTCACCCGGCGCCAAGCCGTCCAAGGCCCAGTCGGCGACCCGCGCGCGGATCAGGCGCAGGGTGGGCAGGCCGACCGCCGCCGTCATGCGGCGGATCTGACGGTTGCGGCCCTCGCGCAGGGTGATCTCGATCCAGGCCGTGGGGATGGCCGCGCGGAAGCGGATCGGCGGGTCGCGCGGCCACAGCCAGTCCGGCTCGTCGACCCGGCGGGCCGGGGCGGGCAGGGTGGGGCCGTCCTTCAGGAGAACTCCGCCGCGGGTCAGGGCGGCCAGGGCCTGGGCGTCGGGAATGCCCTCGACCTGGGCCAGATAGACCTTGGGCGCGTGGTGTCGTGGCTGGGTCAATCGGGCGATCAACGGGCCGTCATTGGTCAGCACCACCAAGCCCTCGCTGTCGCGGTCAAGCCGCCCGGCCGGGTATATTCCGGGCACGTCCACCCAGTCGGCCAGGGTCGCGCGTCCGGCATCGCGGTCGGTGAATTGGCACAGGACGTCGAAGGGCTTGTTGAACAGGATGACGCGGCGCATGCGGAAGGATTAACATCCGTCCCCGCTTCCCCGTCAAGATAGGCGAAACAATGCCCGGCCCACGCCGCAAGTCCAC
>JADFZP010000351.1 GCA_015232485.1 Alphaproteobacteria bacterium | reverse complement strand
TCTGGGACATCTTGCCAGCGGCCGTCCTTGAAGGCCCAGTCCTCGGCCCAGGCGCGCGCCACGGGCGTCGCGGCGCAACCCCAGGCGGCGGCCGCGCCGGTGGTGGTCAAGGGCCAGGGCGCCAGTTGGTTCAGCAGCAATCAGCAGGCCGGGTTGGTCTCGGTCTATGGCACCGCCAAGCAGCACAAGCTGGTGAAGGATTATCTCGAACAAATCCTGCAAATGGTCTCGGCCCAGGTGTTGATCGAGGCCAAGGTGGTCGAGGTCACCCTGACCGACCAGTTCCGCAGCGGCATCGACTGGACGGCGGTCACCAATTTCGCCGGGTCCAAGTTCACGCTGGGCCTCCCCCTCCTGCCGGCGGTCGCGCTGGACGGCGCCGCGCTGCCGGCCTTTTCGCTGGGCCGCGTCGACAAGACCGGCGTCGAGCAATCATTGCTGGAACTGGTCAAGACCTTCGGCACGGTTCGCACCCTGTCCAGCCCCCGCCTGACGGTGACCAACAATCAGACGGCGGTGCTGAAGGTGGCGCGCAACGTGGTCTATTTCGAGATCAACGTCACCCCCGGCACCACCACCTCGACCGGCACCACGCCGGCCACCTACAGCTCGGAAATGCGCACCGTGCCCGAGGGCGTGATCCTGACCGTGCAGCCCTCGATCAACCTCAAGCGCGAGGAGGTGACGCTGGGCCTGCGCCCGACCATCACCCGCGTGGTCGGCTTCAAGGACGACCCGGCGGTGCGTCTGGCCGGCAGCACCGAGCCCTCGCCGGTGCCCGAGGTCGAGGTGCGCGAGATGGACTCGGTGGTGACCATGGGCTCGGGCGAGGTCGTGGTGATGGGCGGCTTGATGCAAGAGCGTTCGACCGCCGAATCGACCGGCATCCCCGGCGTGATGGACGTGCCGCTGATCGGCTTGCTGGCCAAGCGGCAGTCGGACATGACCGAGCTGGTCGAGCTGGTGGTCATCATCAAGGCGACCATCCTCAAGAACGCGCGCGACAGCGTGGCGCCGCAGGACCGCAGGATCTACGAGCGCTTCGGCCTCGATCCGCGGCCCATGGCCTTCTGACGGGAAGCGGCGCGATGCGGGCGACCTTCCGCTACGTGCTGCTGACCGCGCTGAGGGACCGGCTGTTCGCCGGCCTGTTCGCGGTCGGCCTGCTGGCCGTGCTGACCTCGTCCTTCCTGGGCGACGCGGCGCTGGTCGAGCGCGGCGAGCTGACCACCGTGTTCGCCGCCGCCTCGGTGCGGGTGATCCTGGTGCTGGGCATCGTGCTGTTCGTGGGCTTCCACGTCCAGCGCCTGTACGAAAGCCGCGAGATCGAGGCCATCCTGTCGCGCCCCCTGTCGCGCGAGGGCTTCGTGCTGTCCTACTGGCTGGGCTTGGCCGCCGTGGCGCTGCTGCTGGCCGTGCCGGTGCTGGCCCTGGTGGCGGGCGCCGCCGGGCGGGTTGACGGCGCGGGCTTCCTGTGGTGGTCGGCCAGCGTGCTGCTCGAGGTGCTGATCGTGGTGGCGCTGGCGCTGTTCTGCTCGCTGACGCTGGAACGCGCCATCCCCTCGGCGCTGGCCGCCCTGTCCTTCTACACGCTGGCGCGGATGATGAGCTTCCTGACCGCCATCGCCGACCGCCCCGGCATGGACAACGAATTGCATCCGCTGGTCGGCTGGGTGGTCAAGGCGGTCTCGCTGTTCATGCCGCGCCTCGATTTGTTCGGGCAGACGGCCTGGCTGGTCTACGGCCCCGACGCCGCCTTCGGACTGGCGGTCGCCGGCCAAGCGGCGATCTACGTGCCGCTGCTGCTGGCCGCCGCCATGTTCGACCTGCGCCGCAAGCGGTTCTGAGATGAACCGCCAAAGCCCACCCCCGACCGTCATCCCCGCGAAGGCGGTCCACCCACCCCCGACCGTCATCCCCGCGAAGGCGGTCCACTCAGCCCCGACCGTCATCCCGAAGGCGGTCCACCCACCCCCGACCGTCATCCCCGCGAAGGCGGGGATCCATGGGCGTCTTGGCCAAACCGGGCGTCGAAGCCGCATGGATTCCCGCCTTCGCGGGAATGACGAAGGTGCTGGTTCCGCGAAGGCATCCCCGAGATGAACGCCCGGCGCCTGTCCCAAGCCATGCTGGCCGGGGCCTTCGCGTTGCAGGCGGCGTTCTGGTGGAACACGCGCGACATGCGGCCCGATTTCGGGCTGGTGCCGCCGGTGCCGACGCCCGAGGCGATGGACGCGCTGGGCTTTGGCGACCGCCAAGCCCTGTATCGCGTGCTGGCGCTCGGCATTCAGAACACCGGCGACGATGGGGGCCGCTTCACGCCGCTCGACCGCTATGACTACGTCCGGCTGGGCGGATGGTTCATGGCGCTGGACGGCCTTGACCCGGTTTCCGATTTCCTGCCGGTGGTGGCCGGCTATCATTACAGCAACACGCCCAAGCGGGCCGACATCCTGCATGTGGTGACCTATCTGCGTCACCACGCCCGCTTTGATCCCAAACGGAACTGGCGCTGGCTGGCCCACGGGGTTTATCTGGCCAAGCACCGGATGCGCGACCAGCGCCTCGCCTTGGAGTTGGCGCGCGAGTTGACCGACCTCGACGTCCCCGACATGCCGACCTGGGCGCGCCAGATGCAGGTCTTCATCCTGGCCGATCTGGGTGAGAACGAGGCGGCGCGGGCGCTGATGCTGGCCTTGCTGAAAGGCGACCCCAATCTTTCGCCCGAGGAGCGGAACTTCATGCAGCATGTCCTGACGACGCGGCTCGCCCGATGACCTCGCGCGACGATCCCGGCCCCCGCTACCGAGAACTGGTCGCCTTGTACCGGCGGATGCACGAGGCCGGCGACGTCCTGCACGGCATCCCGCCCGAAAAGACCTTCTCGGGCCAGAGCCTGTCGCCGCATGTCGAGCGCATCGCCTCTCTGGTCCGCCATTTCGGGGCGCGAACCCTGATCGACTACGGCTGCGGCAAGGCGCTGGCCTACCGCATGCCCAAGGTCGCGCTGCCCGGCCGCATGGTGTTCGAAGGCCCGCTGAAGGACTTTTGGCGCGTCGACGACGTCACCCTGTACGATCCCGGCTTCGCGCCCTTCGCGGCGTTCCCGGCCGGGCCGGCCGATGGGGTGATCTGCACCGACGTGCTCGAGCACCTCGCCGAGGACGACGCGGGTTGGGTGATCGACGAAATCTTCGGGCTGGCCCGGCGTTTCGTCTTTTGCTCGGTGGCGTGTTTCCCGGCGATGAAAAGCCTGCCCACGGGCGAGAACGCGCATGTCACGCTGAAAAGCGTCGGCTGGTGGGCCGACCTTTTCGAAGCGGCGGCCGCGCGTCACAAACAGGTCCGCTACATGGCCGCCTACACCCTGGCGGATGGCCGAGGCGTCGAAATCTCGGGCTAAAATGCCCCATCCTGGGCGAACAGCATGCGGGCGCGCTCCTCGCGCCACGGCGCGGCATAGCCGCATTCTGCATGGGCCGCGAAGTAGGGGCCGCCGATCGTGTAATGAAGCAACGACACCTGATCGAGCGGCATCGGCGGGTCGTAGTCGACCAGATGGTTCCAGCGATGCGGCAACGCGCCGATCAGCGAATCGTCGCCCAGCCAGCGGAACTGGTGCAGGTCCACGCCCGAGGCCGTGTTGACGTAATCGGGCGTCAGCGCCCGGCAGCGTCCGCAATTCAGCAGCATCACGCTGGACCAGTTCTTCTTCTCGTAACGGGTCTGCGGCGCGCCCAGGAACTTCACCTCCTCCTTGGGGACGTGGTGGTGCTTGACCACCATCGCGGCGAAGGACTCGTCGCGCAAATCCCAAAGCTTCGCCACGTCGTCGAGAACCAGCATGTCGCAATCGAGAAACAGCGCCCAGCCCTCGAAGCCGCACAGATAGGGCGCCAGGAACCGCGAGAACGAGAAATCCGTCGATTGCAGCGGATGGCGCTCGCGCCACATCATCGGCCCCAACTGCGACAGCATCAGCGGCGTGATCGAGACCGGCCGCGACGCGCGGGCGTTGATGCTGTGGGCCAGCACGTTGTAGGCGACCGCCTCGCGGGGGTCGTAGCCGATGAAGATGCGGATCAT
>JADFZP010000350.1 GCA_015232485.1 Alphaproteobacteria bacterium | reverse complement strand
CTTCGGCCTGCCGCCCAGCGTCGGCGTGCGGCTGACCGGGCCGGTGGTGGCGCGCTATCGCGCACGTTATCCGCAGGTCGGGCTGGCGATCGTCGAGGAATTGTCGGGCGAGGTGCAGCAGGGTTTGCTGACCGGGACGCTGGACCTGGGGCTGCTTTACGCCGGCACGGTCAGTCCCTCGCTGCGCTCGGAGCCGCTGCTGGCCGAGCGGCTGCATGTGCTGGCCCCTCCCGGCGGCGCGATCCTGTCGGGGCGGCCGGTGCCGTTCCACGATCTGGCCGGCATGCCGCTGCTGCTGCCCGGCCGGCGCCACGGCTTGCGCGCCGTGGTCGAGCAGGCCGCCTTCCGCCACGGATTGCGGCTATCCGTCGATATCGAAGCGGACAGCCTGCGCGTCCTGTCCGAGTTGGCGCGGCGCGGCTTGGCTCCGGTGATCCACGCGCCCTCGGCCTTCGACGCCGAGCTGGCGGCGGGCGAGTTGGTGGCCGCGCCGATCGAACCCGAAATCCAACGCTCCATCGTGCTGGCCTGGCCGAGGGACCGCGCCCAAAGCCGCGCCGCCCTGGCGATGGCTTCGGTCATCCGCGAGGAGGCCGCGCGGCTGTGGCCGGGGTGAGCTATTCGGCCGCCCCGGTTTTGCGCGCCTTCTCGATCTTGCGCCATTTCGCGACGTTGCGATTGTGGTCGGCCAGCGTCTTGGCGAAGGCGTGGCCGCCGGTGCCGTCGGCCACGAAGAACAGGTCGTCGCTGGCCGCCGGATGCAGCACGGCGTTGATCGCGGCGCGGCCGGGATTGGCGATCGGGCTGGGGGGAAGGCCGTCGATCAGATAGGTGTTCCAGGGATTGGGGCGGGCGAGGTCGTCCTTGGTCAGCGCCCGGTCGAGGCGCCCGGTGCGGTCGGACAGGCCGTAGATCACCGTGGGGTCCGACTGCAGCTTGATGCCCTTGCGCAGGCGGTTGAGGAACACGGCGGCGACGTGCGGACGCTCGCGGTCGATTCCGGTTTCGCGCTCGACGATCGAGGCCAGCACCAGGGCCTGCTCCTTGCCGGCCAGTGGCAGATTGGGCTGGCGGCCCTCCCACAACTCGTCGAGGGTGCGGCTCATGCCGGCCCGCATGCGATCGACCATCTCGGGACGACCGTCGCCCCACGAGAAATGGTAGGTCTCGGGCAGCAGGCTTCCTTCGGGCGGCGATTGGGAGACCTTGTCCTCGAGGCCCTCGGTCGCGTCGAGCAGGGCCAGGATCTCGAAGGCGGTCAGTCCCTCCGGCACCGTGAGACGGCGCACCACCACCTCGCCCTTGAACATCTTCAGCATCACGTTGCGCTGGCTGATGCCGGGTTCGAAGCGGTACTCGCCGGCCTTGAGCGGCAAGTCCTGAATCCGCGCCGACGCGCGGAACACCAAGGGTTGCTCGATCACGCCCTTTTCGGCCAGCAGTTCGGCGATCGCCGCGACACCCGCGCCGCGCGGCACGACCATGGTCAGCGGCTCGGACAACGGCCCCGGATCGGTGTGGAAGCGCCAGCCCACCCAGACCGCGCCTCCGGCCAGCGTGGCCAGCAACACGAAAACGGCCGCGGCGGCGCCCAGAAGGCGTCGACCGCGGCCGGATTGTGTCGAGGGCGCCTCGGCCCCCCGCATCAAACGGCTCGGAACACCAGCGAGGCGTTGGTGCCGCCGAACCCGAACGAGTTCGAAAGCGCCACCTTCACCTTGCGCTGCTGCGCCTCGAGCGGAACGAGGTTGATGTCGCAGCCGTCCGAGGGATTTTCCAGGTTGAGGGTGGGCGGAACGACGCCGTCGCGGATGGCGAGGATCGAATAGATCGCCTCGACCGAACCGGCGGCGCCCAGCAGGTGGCCGATCGCCGATTTGGTCGACGACATGGCCAAGCTGTAGGCGTGCTGGCCGAACAGCCGCTTGACGGCGCCCAGCTCGATCTCGTCGCCGAGCGGCGTCGAGGTGCCGTGGGCGTTGACGTAGTCGATCTGCTCGACCGGGATGCCGGCCCGCGCGACCGCGTTGCGCATCGAGCGGAAGCCGCCATTGCCGTCCTCGGCCGGGGCGGTGATGTGGTGCGCGTCGCCCGACATGCCATAGCCGATCACCTCGGCATAGATCTTGGCGCCGCGCTTCCTGGCATGCTCGTATTCCTCGAGCACCACCACGCCCGAGCCCTCGCCCATGACGAAACCGTCGCGGGCCTTGTCCCATGGGCGCGAGCCCCGGGTGGGTTCGTCGTTGAAGCCGGTCGACAGGGCGCGCGCCGCGGCGAAGCCGGCCACGCCCAGGCGGCAGACCGCCGCCTCGGTTCCACCCGCCACCATCACGTCGGCGTCGTCGAACATGATCAGCCGGGCGGCGTCGCCGATCGCATGGGCGCCGGTCGAGCAAGCCGTCACCACCGCGTGATTCGGCCCCTTGAAGCCGTAGCGGATCGAGACGTGCCCGGACGCCAGATTGATCAGGCTGGCCGGAATGAAGAACGGGCTGAGCTTGCGCGGCCCGCCATGCTCGATGGTCAGCGCGCCATTGGCGATCGACGGCAAGCCGCCGATGCCCGAGCCGATCATCACGCCGGTGCGTTCGCGCGACTCCTCGTCCTCGGGCGTCCAGCCGCTGTCCTCGACCGCCTCCTGGGCGGCCGCCAGGGCATAGACGATGAACTCGTCCATGCGCCGGCGATCCTTGCTGGTGACCACGCTGTCGGGATCGAACAGCCCCTCGCCCTTGCCGCGGGGGATCAGCCCCGCGATCTTGGCCGGAAGGTCGGACACGTCGAATGTATCGATGAAGCGGATGCCCGATTCACCGTTCAGCAACCGGCGCCAATTGGCGTCCACGCCATAGCCAAGCGGCGTGATCATACCAAGGCCGGTGACGACAACTCGTCTCATGCGGTAGCTCAGCCGTTACAGGAAGGACGCCAGGCCGGCGCGGGGCCGGCTGCGTCAATCACGACGCGCGCGACTGGATGAAGTCGATGGCGTCCTTCACGGTGAGGATCTTCTCGGCCGCGTCGTCGGGGATCTCGCAGCCGAACTCCTCTTCGAAGGCCATCACGAGCTCGACGGTGTCCAGGCTGTCGGCGCCCAGATCGTCGATGAAGCTGGCGTTCTCGGTGACCTTGGTGTCCTCGACGCCGAGATGCTCGACGACGATCTTCTTAACCCGCTCGGCAACGTCACTCATTATCAAACCCCATCAGGATTTCGATTGCGAAGAATACGTGGCTCGGACCCGAGCAGCCGCATCCCGGCGAAAGTGGCCGTTTCGTAGCACACTTTTCCGGGCTTGACCAGCGCCCGGCCTTTCGGCCCCAAACCCCTTCAGATCATCGCCATTCCGCCATTGACGTGCAACGTCTGGCCGGTCACGTAGGCCGCCTCGCCGGACGAGAGATACACCACGGCGGCGGCGATCTCGGCCGGCTCGCCCATGCGGCCGGCGGGAATGCCCGCCAGCAGGCGGGCGCGCTGGTCGTCGTTCAGCGCCTCGGTCATCGCGGTCGTGATGAAGCCGGGCGCCACGCAGTTGACGGTGATCCCGCGCGAGCCGACTTCGGCGGCCAGCGATTTGGTCAGCCCGATCATGCCGGCCTTCGAGGCGGCATAGTTCACCTGGCCCGGATTTCCGGTCACGCCGACGATCGACGCGATGTTGACGATGCGCCCGAAGCGCCGCTTCATCATCCCCTTCACCGCGGCGCGGCACAGGCGGAAGGTCGCGGTCAGATTGACGTCGATCACCGACTGCCAATCGTCGTCCTTCATGCGCAGGATCAGCCCGTCGCGCGTCAGTCCGGCGTTGTTGACCAGGATGTCGAGGCCGCCCATCGCCGCCTCGGCCTCCTTGCCCAGCGCCTCGACCGAGGCCGAATCGGCAAGGTCGCAGGGCACCACATGGGCGCGCTCGCCCAATTCGGCGGCCAAGCCGTCGAGCGCCTCGCGGCGGGTGCCCGACAGGGTGACGGTGGCGCCGCGCCCGTGCAGCGCCCGGGCGATCGCGCCGCCGATGCCGCCCGAGGCGCCGGTTACCAGGGCCTTGCGGCCGGAGAGGTCGAACATGCCTGTCTCCTTAAAGCTTCGC
>JADFZP010000349.1 GCA_015232485.1 Alphaproteobacteria bacterium | reverse complement strand
CAGCGACCAGCCCTCGGGCGCGGCCACCCCGGCGGCGCGCAACACCCGGACCTCATCGTCCGAGAACCCGGCCGGACCGGGAAACCGCCGCCCGGCGCCGGCGAACCCGGCCAAGCGGTCGCGGCCCTCCAGCCACGCCCAACCCTCGGGCGCTTGGCGGCGCAAAGCGGCGGCGATGGTCTCGGATATTTCGGCGCGCACGGCTCCCTCCCCGTCCTTGTCGGAAGGTGGGCCGGGGATGGCGGCGGCGCAATGCCGGCACTGGGAGGAGGGTGGTTCGCGAGATCAACGCAAGTGGATTAGTTGCTCGCCAGGATGCCTTCGCGATCATCCGGCACGGACCGACTCCGCAACCGGCACACTCCGCAGATACAGGGTATCCGGGCTGAAATCCTGCTCGTTCGGCCAGGCTATGAAGCCCGACATCGCCCGTACCGAACGAAAATAGGCCGGGTCGCGCAGCTCCTTGAATACGCCTCGATCCAGGTATGGCTCGACGCAAAAGAGCCGCCGCTCACCGTTGGCGAAGGTGAGCAGGAGAGAAAAGCCCTCCAGAGCCTGCACGGCCGTGACTTCGGGATGCATGGCTCGTCACCTCAACGCAGTGGCTCGATGCGGAACACCGATTCGCCCTGAACGGCCAACGCCCAATCGGCTATCAGTTCCTCGCGGTGGATCTCAATCCAGGCCAGAACCAGCCGCAGCTTGTTGGCCGGCAGGTCGCCGGCCAGCACGTCACCCGCCGCGATGCCCAACACGGCCTTGTGCTCGGCGTACTCGACATGGATATGCGGAGCTTGGTGCTGATCCGTGTCGAAGAAGAACATGCGGATGATGATGCCGTAGAACATGGATATCACGGGCATCGCGCACCACCTCGCTCCAACGGCTCCAACGGACAGCTATGCGCAAACTGGCCAACTTTTCAAGGCCTTCACCGCCTTTCCGGCGATGCCCGAAGCGTAATCCCCACATTGTCGATCAACCGCGCCCGGCCCAGTCTGGCGGCGGCGAGGAGGCGGGCGGGGCGGGTGACGCGCTCGCCGACCGGGGCGAGGGTTTCGGCGTCGCGGGCTTCGACGTAATCGACCGGGCCGAAGCCGGCCTTTTCCAGTTCCGCGACGGCCCAGGCGGTGCGCGTGGCGACGTCGGCGCCGGCCGCCAGTTCCCGGGCGACTTGGGACAGGATGGCGTAAAGGCGCGGGGCGCGGGCGCGGTCCTCGGGGCCGAGATAGGCGTTGCGCGACGACATGGCGAGGCCGTCCGGCTCGCGCAGGGTCGGCGCGCCCTCGACCGTCACGGGGATGTCGAGATCGCGCACCAAGCGGCGGATCACCTGAAGCTGCTGCCAGTCCTTTTCGCCGAACACCGCGACGTCGGGCAGGGATTGCAGCAGCAGCTTGGTCACCACGGTGGCGACGCCCGCGAAATGGCCGGGGCGGACGGCGCCGCACAGGCCCTCGGACACGCCGGTCACCGTGACGGTGGTGGCGAAGCCGTCGGGATAGACCTCGTCGACCGGCGGCGCGAACAACAGATGCGCGCCGGCCGCGTCGAGCAGGGCGGCGTCGTCTGCCTCGCGCCGGGGGTAGGCGGAGAGATCTTCGGCGGGGCCGAACTGGCGCGGATTGACGAAGATCGTGGCGACCACCCGATCGGACAGCGACAGCGCCTTTTCGACCAGCGAGAGATGGCCGGCATGCAGGGCGCCCATGGTCGGCACCAGGCCGACGCGCAGGCCCTCGCGGCGCCAGAGGGCGACGCGTTCGCGCAGATCGCGCACGCGGCGAATGGTCTCCAGGCTCATGGCCTCAACCCTTCTTCACGCCGAAGCAATGCTCGGGGCCGGGGAAGGCGCGGCTGCGCACCTCGTCGGCATAGGCCTTGGCGGCGTCGGCCACCGCCGTCGAGAGATCGGCGTAACGCTTGACGAAGCGCGGCCGGAACTCGTTGAACAGGCCCAGCATGTCCTCGGTGACCAAGACCTGCCCGTCGCAGGCCGGCGAGGCGCCGATGCCGATGGTCGGAGCCGCCACCTCGGTGGTCAGTTGGCGGGCCACCGGTTCGACGGTGCCTTCCACCACGATGCAGAAGGCGCCGGCGTCGGCCACCGCGTGCGCGTCGGCCAGGATGGCCTGGGCCTCGTCCTGATCGCGGCCCTGGGCGCGGAAGCCGCCCAGCACATGCACCGATTGGGGCTTCAGCCCGACATGGGCCATCACCGGAATGCCGCGCGCCGTGAGGAAGGCGATGGTGTCGGCCAGTTCACGACCGCCCTCGAGCTTGACCGCCGCGCAGCCGGTTTCGGCCATCACGCGGGCGGCGTTGCGGAACGCCTGGGCGGGCGATTCCTGATAGCTGCCGAACGGCATGTCGACCACCACGCAAGCCTGGCGCGAGGCGCGCACCACGGCGCGGCCATGGCCGATCATCATGTCGAGGGTGACCGCCAGCGTGGTCTCCATGCCGTAGATCACCATGCCGAGCGAGTCGCCGACCAGCAGGATGTCGACATGCGGATCGAGCAGCCGCGCCATGGTGGCGGTGTAGGCGGTGAGGCAGACCACCGGCTGTCCACCCTTGCGGGCCTGGATGTCGCGGCAGGTGAGGCGCCTGGTTTCGCTGTGTGTGCTCAACGGTTCCTCCCGTGTCTCCCCCTCTGTTTACCCTTTTTTCGCAGGTGCGAAAAGGATCAACCGCCATCGGCGATCTGACGCAGCCGATCGGCCTCGCGCAGCACGGCGTGGCCAAGGTCGGGCAGCCCGATCAGTCCGTCGCGGCGGAACTGGGTCAGGGTGCGGCTGACCGTCTCGATGGTCAGGCCAAGATAGTCGGCGATGTCGGAACGGCTCATCGGCAGCGCCACGGCCGGGCCGTGGTGGCCGCGGCGCGCCGCCCGCCGGTCCAGCATCACCAGGAACGAGGCGACCTTCTCGCGCGCCGTCTTGCGCCCCAGCAGCAGCATCTGCTCGTGCGCCGCAGCAAGGTCGTCGATCGCCAGCCCGAGCAGCCGCCGTTCAAGCCGGGGCACCTCGGCGAACAGCGCCTCGAGCTTGCGTCGGGGAAAGCGGCACAGCAGCGCGGGCGTCATCGTCTCGGCCGTGTAGGCGTAGCCGCCATCCAGCGCCAGCCCGAAGAAATCGCCCGCGAACAGGAAGGCGGTGACCTGACGGCGGCCGTCGGACAGCAGCTTGTAAAGCTTCACCGCGCCCTGCGAGATCGAATACAGGTGGGTGGCCGGATCGCCCTCGCGGAACACCGAATCGTGGGCGATCAGGTTGACTTGGCCCAGCATGGCCGACAGCCGGCTGGGTTCATCGGCGTCGCCGGGACCGGGGCCGCAAAAGGCCAAGCCGCCGTGCTCGCAGATCAGGCAGGGCGTGCCTGGAATTTCGGCGGAAGTGTCGTTGAACTGGGCCATCGGGCTCCGCTCTCGCCGCGCCCGCGAATCACTATCCCCTTTCGGCGGGCGCCGCAAGATCATGGTTTGGGATCGCGGCCGTCGTCGTCATCGTCGAACAGGATGCGGTTGGCCGCCCCGTCGAGATCGTCGAACTGCCCCGAGCGCAGCGCCCACAGGAAGGCGGCCAGACCCAGCCCGCCCAACGCCAGGGCGACCGGAATCAGCATCAGCAGATTGGTCACTCAGCGCCTCCCGGCCAGCCTGAGGGCATTGGCGATCACCACCACCGACGAGGTGGACATGGCGATGGCGGCGATCAGCGGCGTCACCAGCCCCATCACCGCCAGCGGCACGGTAACCACGTTGTAGAGGAAGGCCAAGACGAAATTCTGCTTCACCAGCCGGTCGGCGCGGCGCGCCACGGCGATCGCCTCGACCACCGGCGCCAGGCGCAGGCCCTGGAACACCACGTCGGCCGCCGTCTGGCTGACATCGACCGCCGTCGAGGGCGACAGCGAGACATGGGCCGCCGCCAAGGCCGGAGCGTCGTTCAGACCGTCGCCGACCATCAGCACCCGCCTCCCGCGCGCCGCCTGCTCGTCGAGCAGCGCGCATTTGCCCGACGGCGTCTGGCCGGCCCGCCAATCGGCGATGCCCAACGACCCGGCCATCGCCGCCACCACCGGGCGGCGGTCGCCCGAG
>JADFZP010000348.1 GCA_015232485.1 Alphaproteobacteria bacterium | reverse complement strand
CGGCCTGATCTTGACCATCGATCCCGTCGAGAACCGCGGGTTCGAGTATCATACCGGCTTGGCCTTCACGATTTTCGCGCGCCAGGGCCATGCCGAATTGGGGCGGGGCGGCCGCTATCTGGCGGGATCGACCGAGCCGGCGACCGGCGCCACCCTGTTCATGGACACGGTGTTGGGCGTGCTGGCCGGGCCGGTTCCCGCCAAGCGACTCTATCTGCCGTTCGGAACCCCGGTCGCCACGGCGCGCCGGCTGCGGGCCGAGGGTTGGGTGACGGTGGCCGGGCTGACCCCCGCCGCCGACGAAGCCGCCGAAGCGCGGCGACTTCAATGCGGGCATGTTCTTCGGGCGGGCGCTCCGGCGCCGTCCCGGCAAGAGGGGGACGTCGAATGACGAATGTGGCGGTTGTCGGCTCGCAATGGGGCGACGAGGGCAAGGGCAAGGTGGTCGATTGGCTGTCCGAGCGCGCCGACGTGGTGGTGCGCTTCCAAGGCGGCCACAACGCCGGCCACACGCTGGTCATCGACGGCAAGGTCTACAAGCTGAACCTGCTGCCCTCGGGCGTGGTGCGCGGCAAGTTGTCGATCATCGGCAACGGCTTGGTGGTCGACCCCTGGGCGCTGCTCGACGAGATCGACCGCATCGCCGAACAGGGGATCAAGGTCACCCCCGACACGCTGAAGCTGGCCGAGAACGCTCCGCTGATCCTGCCTTTGCACGGCGCGCTCGATCGCGCCCGCGAAGAGGCCAGCGGCTCGGCCAAAATCGGCACCACCGGGCGCGGCATCGGCCCGGCCTACGAGGACAAGGTGGCGCGCCGCGCCATCCGCGTCTGCGATCTGGCCGACGACGAGATGTTGGAGCAGAAGGTGGCGCGGCTGCTCGCCCATCACGACGCGCTGCTGCGCGGCATGGGCCAGCCGCCGATCGACGCCGCCGAATTGCTGGCCAAGCTGCGCGCCCTGGCGCCCCGCCTGCTGCCCTACGCCACGGTGACGTGGCAGTTGCTGGACGAGATCAAGCGGGCCGGCAAGCGCATCCTGTTCGAGGGCGCCCAGGGCGCCATGCTCGACATCGACCACGGCACCTATCCCTTCGTCACCTCGTCGAACACGGTGACCGGCAGCGCCTCGACCGGCTCGGGCATCGGGCCGAGCGGGGTCGGCTATGTGCTGGGCATCACCAAGGCCTACACCACGCGGGTCGGCTCGGGGCCGTTCCCCACCGAATTGCATGACGACGTCGGTCAGGCGATCGGCGACCGCGGCCGCGAATTCGGCACGGTGACCGGCCGGCGGCGGCGCTGCGGCTGGTTCGACGCGGTGATGGTGCGCCAAGCGATGAAGGTGGGCGGCGTCCACGGCATCGCGCTGACCAAGCTCGACGTGCTCGACGGCATGGACGAACTGAAGATCTGCACCGCCTATCGCTGCCGCGGCGAGACGCTGCATCATCTGCCCGCCTCGCAGGCCCGCCAGGCCGAGGTCGAGCCGGTCTATGAAAGCATCCCCGGCTGGAAGGAAAGCACCCAGGGCGCCCGCTCGTGGAAGGATCTGCCCGCCTCGGCGATCAAATACATCCGCCGCATCGAGGAACTGATCGAAACCCCCGTCGCCCTGCTGTCGACCAGCCCCGAGCGCGAGGACACCATCCTGGTCCACGATCCCTTCGAGAATTGAGGCGGTTTTTCCCCGACCTTGAGTCGGACCCCCTCCGCCTTTAGAGTGACGGGGGGGAAATCGGGTACGGGGAAGGAGGCGCTGTGGCGGAGGGCAAGGGTACGCCGGTGGCTTTGCGCGACCGGTACGTCATCTACCCGGAACGGCCGCTCCCCGAGCTGAACGCGCCCAACGCGCAAGCCTTCATGGCCGAGGACCGGCGCGAGGCGGCGCGATCCGTGTTCGCCCTGATCAGCCGGCCCGATCTGCCCACCCGCACCAGCCTGATGCGCGCCCTGAAGGGCATCCAGACGGCCGGGCTGATGCAGCTCAACGAATGGGGCGTGGTGTACTGGCCCGGCGCGGGCCGCAACCTGATGGCGCTGGTCTACGACCGCCCGGCGGGCGGGCGGGTGATGGCCAGCATGGAAGCCGAATTCAAGCGCGTCGACGAATACGAGATCGTGCGCAAGGCCGCCACGCCGCTGATCAACGCGATGAAGGAAACCTCGCAGCGCAATATCGTGCTGCGCTCGATCCGGCCGACCAACATGTTCTGGATGGAGCCGCGCGACCGTATCGTCTTGGGCGACAGCGCGCTGGCGCCTGCGGCCATCGAACAACCGGCGGTGTTCGAGACCATCGAAACGGCGATGGCGTCGACGGGTGGTCGCGGCCATGGCACCTTCTCGGACGATCTTTACGCGCTGGGCGTCTCGTTGGTCATGCTGATGCTGGGCCGCAACCCGGTGGCGGGGATCGACGACTACAGCCTGCTGCAAATGAAGGTGGCGCAGACCAGCTACGCGGTGCTGGTGCGCGACGAGCGCCTGCCGCTGGGCATGATCGAGGTGCTGCGCGGCCTGCTGTGCGACGATCCCGACGAACGCTGGACCCTCGAAACGCTCGATCTGTGGATGAGCGGGCGGCGGTTGTCGCCGTTGCAGACCAAGCTCGACCGGCGCGGGGCGCGCGCCTACAAGTTCCAGAACCACGACTACTACACCTGCCGCGAGCTTGGCATGGCGCTGGTCCGCCACTGGGACGCCGGCGTCGTCCAGGTGATCGAGGGGCGGCTGGAATTGTGGCTGCGCCGCGCGCTGGAGGACAAGCCGCGCGCCGACACCATCGCGGCGGTGGTTCGGGTGGCCGGGGACAAGCGCGCGGCGGGCGACCTCGCCCTGGCCCGCAGCGCCATGGTGCTCGATCCCAACGCGCCGATCCGTTACAAGACGCTCAGCGTCCTGCCCGGCGGCTTCGGCACGGCGCTGGCCATGCTGGTGGCCGAGCAGAAGGAGCCGAAGCTGTGGGCCGAGTGCATCATGCGCGAAGTGCCCAAGCAGTGGTTCGAGAACCGCACCGAGTACAATCCCGAATGGTCTCTGCTCGACGGCACGTTCAAGCGGCTGCGGAACTTCCTGGGCCAGACGGCGATGGGCTTCGGCGTCGAGCGTTGCCTTTACGATCTCAACGAGACGATGCCCTGCCAAAGCCCGCTGGTCGTCAAGGACTACGTGCTGGACCTCAAGGAGTTGCTGCCGGCGCTGGACAACGCGGCCAAGACCGCCGATCCCAAGGGCTGGCCGATCGATCGTCACATCGCCGCCTTCATCGCCGCGCGCGCCGATTTCGACATCGACAAGCCGCTGTCGTCGCTAAGCGACCCGGACCCCTCGATCAATTCGCTGGCCGTGCTGAATCTGCTCGCCCTGATCCAGTGGCGGGCCGGCGCGGAGGCCAGGCCCGGTCTGGGCGCCTGGGTGGCCGGGCTGCTGGGGCCGGCGGTGGCCGGCTTCCACAGCAAGGAGCGGCGTCAGCGGATGGAGAAGGAAATCCCCAAGGTCGGCCGCACCGGCAATCTTGTGGAATTGTTCAACCTGCTCGACAACGCCGGCGAACGCGAGCGCGACGCCTACGAGTTCATGAACGCGCAATCGGAATTCAACACCATCAAGCAGGAACTGACCGGCATCGAGACCGGCCGGGTGGGGCGCGACGACTCGGCCCGAAGGCTGGGCCAGCAGATCGCCGCCTTCGTCTCGGCGATGGTGGCGATGATCACCCTGACCGCGCTGGTCGTCATGGAGCTGTTCTAGATGGCCAAGCCCAAGGCCCGAGGCAAGGCGGCACCCGCTCCCGCACCCGCCAAGAAGGGCGGCGGCACCATGGTGCTGATGCTGATGGGCGCGCTGGCGGTGCCCTTCTCGATCCCCAGCATCATCGTGCTGTTCTTTTCGATGCTGCCCACCGCGGTGGCGGCGCTGGTCGAGCGCCCGCCGGGGCGTTTCGCCTGGCTGGCGGTGGGCGGATTGAACTTCGCCGCGGTGGCGCCCTCGCTGTTCGGCATGTGGTTCGGCAACCACACCGTGGCGGCGGCCCTCACCGTGCTGACCGATGTCACGAACTTGCTGATGTTCTACGGCGCGGCGGCGATCGGCTGGACGCTTTACGTCTCGATGCCGACCCTGGCCGGCGT
>JADFZP010000347.1 GCA_015232485.1 Alphaproteobacteria bacterium | reverse complement strand
AGACCTCGCGCCTGTTCTTCCTGTTCCCCGGCGCGAACGACCAGACCGAGGCGCAGGAGCGCATCGTCGGCTCGGCCATGGGCCTGTCGGTCGACCAGAGCGTGCTGTGGGTGAGCAACAAGGAGCAGGTCTGGCGCTTCTCCAACGTCGGCCCGCGCCGCATCGAGGACAACGACTGGCAGGCGGTCTACATGCCGCGCAAGGGCTATTTCCTGGGCGGTTGCGACACCCACGACATCGTGGCCGGGGCGTCGTTCGGCGACACCCGGTACGAGCTGGCCTTCGTCAACACGCTCTATTCCTGCGTCGCCGCCATCGACGCCCATTACGGCTTCCGCCCCCTGTGGAAGCCCGATTTCATCACCGCGCTGTCGCCGGAAGACCGCTGCCACCTGAACGGCGTGGGCAGCCGGGACGGGGAACTGGCCTATGTCACCCTGTGCGGTCGCAGCGACACCCCGCTCGGTTGGAAAGAGGTCAAGAATGGCGGCGGCATGGTCATCGACATCCGCTCCGACGAGGTGCTGTGCCAGGGCCTGTCGATGCCCCACTCGCCCCGCTGGCACAACGACCGGCTGTGGCTGCTGAATTCGGGCGACGGTGACTTCGGCTTTCTGGATGGCGGCGCCTTCGTGCCCGTCGCGTTGTGCGCCGGGTTCGCCCGCGGCCTGACCTTCGTCGGCGACTACGCCGTCATCGCCCTGTCCCGCTTGCGCGACAATATCTTCGCCTCGGGCATTACGATCAAGGATCGGCTGGAAAAGCTGCGCATCCCCCAGCGTTGCGGGCTGATCGTCGTCGATCTGAACACCGGCGGGGTGGTCCATTGGCTGACCATCGACGGTGTGGTGACCGAACTTTACGACGTCGCCTTTCTGCCCGGCATCACCCGGCCCTACACCCCCGGCTTTTCCGAGCCGGATCTGCATCGTCGCATCCAGCACGTCATGCCCGACATCTTTCCCCTCGCGCCACCGCGTCCCGGTCCGGACCAGGACGGGGCTTCGACCCCGGTCCGCAATGGAGCCAAGCCATGAACGCCACCTTCGATCCCGCCGCGCGCCATCCCGCCAGAGTAGGCATCCTGGCGCTGGAATCGCGCATCATGTTCGACGGCGCCGCAGTCGCGGAAATGGTGGACACGATCGCCGACGGGAAGGAGGCCGACTCCCCCGCCTCCACCCATGTCCCCACCCGGAACGGGGCGGACCCGAGCCCTTCCGCCGCCGCGCCGGTGGTGGAAAGGGACGGCCCCGCCGCCGAACGCCCGGCCATTGTCGCCCCCGCCGAGCGCCACGAGGTGGTGGTGGTGGATACCAGCGTCGAGGATTGGCAATCCTTGGTGGCCGGGATGAATCCCAACACCCCCATGATCCTGCTCGAGCCGGACAAGGACGGCATGAGCGAGTTGGAGCAGATGGCGGCCGCCCTGTCCCAATTCGACGATCTGGATGCCATCCATCTGGTGGCCGAGGGCCGGACCGGCGCCGTGATCCTGGGTCGGGAGGCGCTGACCAGCGACGATCTGGCCGCCGTCGGCCCCCAATTGGCCCAGATCGGCGCGACGCTGAAGCCGGGCGGCGATTTCATGCTTTATTCCTGCTCGGTGGCGGGCGGCCCGGTCGGCGCCGCCTTCATCGACGATCTGTCGCGGGCCATGGGCGGGGTGGACATCGCCGCCTCGACCGATCTGACCGGCCCCACCATTCTGGGTGGCGACTGGGACCTGGAATATCGGGTCGGTGAAGTTGAAACCGTGCTGCCGTTTACCCTGCAGGGGATGCAGGATATCTCGCATTGTTTGGGATGCACGGTAAGCGGGACAAAGATTTATTACAGCAACACGTATGTCGCACATTACGGGGTCTTTTTAGGTGTTATGGGTAAAATATACACAGTGAATGACTACGCGGTTGGCGAAAACAACGCAAAAACCGATGGAATTGACATGGACAATCTCTGGTCCACTAGAAATAATGCCAGCAACGCGGTGTATATAGACGCTCTTATTCCAGTACTGTGTCCATCTGGTCCAGCCAACACCGCCCCCACCTTCACCGGCGGCGCCAATGCCGGCCTGACCCTGTCGGAAAACGCCGCCATCACCACCATCACCACCGCCATGCTGGAGGTGAAGGACGCGGAGCAGGCCACCAGCGCGCGAACCTATACCGTCAGCACCGCGCCGACCAAGGGCACCCTGACCAAGAGCGGGGCGACGGTGTCCGCCAGCGGCACCTTCACCCAGGCCGACATCGACGCGGGCAACATCAAGTACACGCCCACCGCCAACAATATCGGGGCCGACAGCTTCGCTTTCAGTGTCGCCGATGGTGCCGGGGGTTCGTTGGCCGGCCAAACGTTCAGCATCACCATCAACGACGTCAATCCGGCCATTTCCAACGCCAGTGTGAGCTGGGACGAGAACAATTCCACCGGCACCGTGGCGACGGTGACGGCCACCGGCGACACCAACGGGCTGACCTACGCCATCACGGGCGGCAACACCGGCACCGCCTTCGCCATCGACAATAATGGCGCCATCACCGTCAACAGCGTGGCCGCGCTGGATTACGAGACCACCCCGACCTTCAGCCTGACCGTGACCGTGGACGACGAGGACGCCGACGCCACCGCCGATTCCACCGCCACGATCACGGTCAATCTGAACAATCTGAACGACGCGCCGGTCAACACCGTGCCCGGCGCCCAGACCACCAACGAGGACACCAACCTCGTCTTCTCGTCGGGCAACGGCAACGCCCTGTCGGTGGCCGAGACGGATGCCGGCCAGACCCTGACCACCGTGGTCTCGGTGGGTGCGGGCACCGGCACCCTGACGGTGACCACCGGCGGCGGCGCCACCATCAACACCAACGGCACCAACTCGGTCGAGATCATCGGCACGGCGGCGCAGGTGAACAGCGCCCTGGGCACGGTCACCTATGCGCCGACCGGGGATGCCAACGGTACCGGCTATGCGACGCTTCAGATCCAGACCACCGACAACGGCACCGGGACGCTCAGCGACACCGACACGGTGAGCATCAACGTCACCGCCATCGCCGACACGCCGGCGGTGACCAACGCCAGCACCACGCCCGCCACCCAGACCACCGATGGCCTGGTGCTGACGCGCAACGCCAATGACGGCACCGAGGTGACCCATTTCAAGATCACCGGCATCACCAACGGCAATCTGTTCCAGAGCGACGGTTCGACGGCGATCAGCAACGGCGATTTCATCACCTTCGCCCAGGGCAATGCCGGGCTGAAATTCACCCCCACCGGCGGCGGCGACGGGGCGTTCACCGCCCAGGCCGCGACCTCGGCCGGCGATGGCGGGCTGGGCGGCGGCACGGTCTCCGCGACCATCGCCGTCGGCATGGCGGTCAGCAGCCCGACAGTGGCCGAGGACGCCGCCTCGGGCACCGTCACCATCACCCAGGGCGCCGCCGAGACCCATTACAAGATCACCGCGATCACCGGCGGCACGCTGTACAGCGACGCCGGGCTGACCACTCAAGTCACCGATGGCACGTTCATCGGCGCGGCGGGGGCCACCACGCCGCTCTATTTCGTGCCCACCGGCAACCGCAATGGCACCACCGGCGGCAATGCCAGCTTCGTCGCCCAGGCGGCCAGCGCCGCGAACGACGTTTCGCTGATCGGCAGCCAGGTGACCAGCACCATCACCCTGAGCCCGGTGGCCGACACGCCGCAGCTTGCCGACATCACGGTGGTCGAGGACACCGATTCCGGCGCCATCACCATCACCCGCTCGGCCAATGACGGCGCCGAGACCACCCATTTCAAGATCACCGGCATCACCGGCGGCACGCTCTGGTCCGACGCCAACTTCACCACGCAGATCAGCAATGGCGACTTCCTCGCCTCGGCCGGGGCGACGACCAGCGTCTATTTCCGGCCCACGGCGCAGCGCAACACGACCACCGGCGGCAACGGGTCCTTCACCATCCAGGCGTCCAGTTCCGGTGCCGATGGCGGGCTGGGCGGCTCGACGGTGACCAACACCATCACCCTGACCCCGGCGGCCGACACGCCGGCCGTCGCCAGCCCGACGGTGACCGAGGACACCGATTCCGGCGCCATCACCATCACCCGCTCGGCCAATGACGGCGCC
>JADFZP010000346.1:1605-4167 GCA_015232485.1 Alphaproteobacteria bacterium | reverse complement strand
ATGACGGCGCTCGACCTCGCCGGCTATCGCGCGGTCGAACGGCCGGCGGTGTGCGGCCCCTATCGCGGCCACACGGTCTGCGGCATGGGGCCGCCCAGCTCGGGCGGACTCGCGGTGCTGCAAATCCTCGGCCTGCTCGAACGGGCCGACTTCGCCGCCGCCACCCCCATGTCGCCGCGCGCCGTGCATCTGGTCGCCGAGGCGAGCCGGCTGGCCTTCGCCGACCGCGCCCGTTATCTGGCCGATTCCGATTTCGTGCCGGTGCCGGTGCATGGGCTGCTGGCGCCCGATTATCTCGATGGCCGGGCCGCGCTGATCGGCGCCGCCTCGATGGGGCGCGCCGAGGCCGGCGAGCCCGCCTTCGCTTGGCCCTGGGCGCCCTCGCTGGGCGAGGGTCGGCCGGGCACCAGCCATCTGTCGATCGTCGACGCCTGGGGCGACGCCGTCGCGATGACCACCACCGTGGAAGGCCCGTTCGGCGCCAAGCGGATGGTGCGGGGCTTTCTGCTCAACAACGAGCTGACCGATTTCGAGTTCATGCCGGTCGAGGGTGGACGCCCGGCAGCCAACCGGGTCGAGCCCGGAAAACGGCCGCGCAGTTCGATGGCTCCGACTCTGGTGTTCGATTCCGATGGCCGGCTACGTCTGGTGACCGGGTCGCCCGGCGGCGCCAACATCATCGGCTATGTCGTCAAGGCGGTGGTCGCCGCCATCGACTGGACCATGGACCCGCAAGCCGCCGCCGCCTTGCCCAATTTCGGCAGCCGCAACGGCCCCACCGAGATCGAGTCGGGCACCGCGTTGGAAGCCATCGCCCCGGAACTTCGCGCTCTGGGCCACGACATTCGCCTGCGCCCTCTGGAAAGTGGCATCCAGACCATCGCCATCGGACCCGCCGGGTTGACCGGCGGCGCCGATCCACGCCGTGAAGGCGTGGCGCTGGGCGACTGATGTTGTCTCCAGTGCCTTTTCAAAGCCGCTCTGGACTTTTGCGGTACGTAAAATTAAAGATATTGGCGGTTCTGTCATGGACAGGCCAGTCGATAGTCAATGCCAAGGGGGAACTTTCACATGCTCGAACAAATGCTGGACAAGGAATTCGAAACGAAGCCGGTCAAGGAAGTCATCAAGGCTTCCCCTGCGGCTCTGCAAGGTATTTCGGATGCCGGCGCCGAAGCGCTGAAGAAGCACCTGGGGATTTCCTCCATCGAGGACATGGCGTCCAACAAGTATTTCCTGTGGGCCCAGGCGATGACGACGGTCGCGTCGACCATCAAGTAATTTGGGCGCGATTGGCGTGTCCAATCGCCCACGGTTAGCCCCACTTCCGACGTCGGAAGTGGGGTTTTTCGTATCGCGACCGCGAAGGTGCTTCGATCATGGGAAAAACGCGCCGCCTCGGGGGGTCCGGTTACAAGTTCATGCAGCCGAAGCCGGGCTCCTCATTGTACACCCCATCGCGCAACCTTCAAAAGGTGACGCTTCCCTCAAAAGTCGATCTAAGAAAGTATATGACCCCGGTCGAAGATCAGGGCGACACGAATAGCTGCACCGCCAACGCGGTGGCGGGCGCCTATGAATATTGGGTCAAGAAGGCGTCGGGAAAAAACTACGACGCCAGCCGGCTTTTCATCTACTACAACGCCCGCTGGCGCGCCGAAGACACCGAGGTCGACGAAGGAAGCGTCATTCAATACGCCATGGAGGGTCTGACCCGATTCGGCGTCTGTATGGAAGGAAACTGGCCCTTCCAAAAGAAATTGGTGACCAAGAAGCCGAACAGTGGGGCCTACAAGGAAGGCTCGAAGTTCTGCATCCGCGACACCGTTCAAGTCCCGGTGGAACTCGACGCCTGGAAGTCCAGCCTCGCCGACGGGCTGCCCATCGTGTTCGGCTGCGCCACCTTCGAGTCGTTCCACGACTGCAGCGAATTGGGCGGCGTTGTTCCCGTCCCCAAGCCCAAGGAACTGCAGAACGAGGATCACGGCCTGCACGCCATGTGCTGCGTCGGGTATTCCGACGCCGAAAAGATCTTCATCGTCCGCAACTCGTGGGGCGACGACTGGGGCGATCGGGGTTACTGCTACATCCCCTACAGCTATTTGATGAATGCCAAGTTCAACAATGACGATTGCTGGACCTTCATCCCCCAGGGTGACGTACCCAACTCCAGCGAGACCTGGTCCGAAGACGCCCGCCCGGTGACCAATGGCGGTCGCGGAGTCGACTTCGTGATCGAGCAGGTCACGCCAGCCCTCATCGCGACGATATCGACCAACCTTTTCAAGGCGGTCACCGTCTCCTTGAGGGACGAAATTCCGGCCCAATACGTCAAGTACTTCGATTCGATCGTCGGCGGCCACTTCGACGCGCTTGAAGACTTCCTCCTGAGCACTTTGCTCGGCGACTCCGACAAGAGCGCGAGCGGGGATGAGGACGAGTACGAAGACTCGGACGAGGAAGAAGGCGGCGACGAGGAGGAGGAGGACGAGGAGGAGGACGAGGAGGAGGACGAGGAAGAGGACGAGGAAGAGGACGAGGAAGAGGACGAGGAAGAGGACG
>JADFZP010000346.1:0-1505 GCA_015232485.1 Alphaproteobacteria bacterium | reverse complement strand
GAGGACGAGAAGGTGGACTGACGATCCGCGATTCCCCGTTGCCGCCACCCTGGCGGCGGGGGCTCAGTCCCCGCCGCAGCAGCTTCGCATGGAGCGCTGGGCGGGCGGGCATGGCACGTCGCCATGGGCACAGAAGACGCAGCAGGCATCGCCCGCCGTGACCAGCGCCGCGCAGGACGGGCAGCGCCACGAGGCGAGGCGGCCATCGGGCATCGTCTCGCTGGTTCGCCGGCCGCAGGACGGGCAGGTGATCGTGCTATCCGGGTACAGCCCGTTCATCGCCAAAGTGCGGCCCTTTCCGGTGCGGTCGCCCCCACAACCGGGGCACCATCACCAACCAGACATGAGACCGCTTTGCGGGTGGTGGTCAGCTCGTCTTTCATGTAATCTAGGCTGCCATGGGGGATCGGTCGTGTACAGCGGCGTCAAGCCGGAATACTGTCGCGGCGGGGGTTGGGGTTGGGGGAAATCGATTGCGGCTAAGGCTGTCCCAGAAAATTCCGCTTCTGGTGCTGTTGGCCGCCGTGGTGTCGGGTTTGGCGGTCGCGTTCGCCGACTACGACCACGCGGCGCATGAGCTTCGGCAGGCGGCGGAATCGAAGCTGGCGGCGCTGCTCGAGGCGCGGCGCGTGGCGATCGACGATCACCTCGCCTCGATCCGCCGCGACCTGCATTCGCAAGCCAACAATCCATTCCTGCAGGAGGCGTTCCAGGCCTTCCTGATCGGCTGGGAAGAGTTGGGGCCCTCGGCGGCGAACCGGCTGCGGCGGCTTTTCATCGAACAGAATCCCTATCCCCGGCGGATGTGGCTCGACCAGCCCGACGACGGCTCGATCTACAGCTTGGCGCACGACCGCTTCCACCCGCGGCTGCGTGATTTCCTGGAACAGTACGGCTACGAGGACATCCTGCTGCTCGATCCGGCGGGAACGGTGGTCTACAGCGTGATGAAGCATTTCGACTTCGCCGCCGATGTGACCCATGGGCCGGTGGCTTCGAGCGGCCTGGGCCGCGTGTTCCGCGCCGTCACCGCGAAGCTGCCCGCCAAGGGCGAGGTGTTCGTCGATTTCGAGCCCTACGCCCCGAATGGCGACCGTCCAACCGGCTTCGTCGCGGCGCCGCTGCAGGACGAGAACGATCATTTCGACGGCGTGCTGGTCTTTGAAATGCCGATCCACCGGATCAACGCCGTGATGCAGGTGGCGGCCGGGTTGGGCGACAGCGGCGAGACCTTCATCGTCGGCCCCGATCACCTGATGCGCAGCGATTCGCGGTTGTCGAAGGGGTCGACGATCCTGGCGCGGCGGGTCGACTGGGCGCCGGTCCGCCAGGCGCTGGCCGGCGCGGCCGGCATCGCCGCCTCGACCGAGCAAGGCGAATCCGGCCCGGTGACGGTGCTCGCGGCCTTCGCGCCGCTCGACTTCCTGGGTGTGCGCTGGGCGGTGGTGGCCGCCGCCGATCTGGCCGAGGTCAACGCGCCGGTGGCGCGCATGCGGAGTCGCGCG
>JADFZP010000345.1 GCA_015232485.1 Alphaproteobacteria bacterium | reverse complement strand
GGGGTGTTTCCAGCATCTCTGCGAAAATATACGGTAGCGCGTTGCACGCCATATTGACCCGAGGGAAAGGAAGCGGAAATGAGGCGGGCTGCTTAGGCATCCACCGGGTCGGGAAGGGCGAAGGCGGGCATGGTTCGGTTGACGAAGTAGACGCCATTGGGAACGACCTGGCGACGCTGCAGAGGCCAGACGTGGGCGAGGTGCTCATCGGGAACGAGCATGCCGCCGCTACGCAGATCCGCGACGATCCGCTCCATCTGCAAGGTGTTCCACAGCACCATGGCGTTCGACAGCAATCCCAAACAGCTGGCCTTGTTCATCATGGCCTCGTAGTCGCCGGTGCGAAACTCACCCTGATTGGCGAAGAACAGCCAGCGGGCCAAGGCATGGCGGGATTCCCCACGGTTGAGCTGTGCCTGAATGGCCCTGCGCAGTTGCGCGTCATGCAGATAGCGCAAGATATTGCGCGTCTTGACCAGGCGGCCGAGCGCGGCCAGCGCCTTGGCGACGCGGTCACTGGGGCCGCCGGCTGTGAGACGCTGCAGCACCACATGGGCCGGTGCCGTGCGGGCCTTGAGCGAGGCGGCGATGCGGACGAGTTGATCCCACTGCTCTCTGATCAGGACGGCATCGATGGTTCCGGCAAACACCCCGGTGAGGACCTCGGGAGGCGAGGCGCCGTCGGGAAGCCACAGCCGCTGGTCTGCCAAGTCCTTGAGGCGGGGCATGAAGTCGATACCGAGCAGGTGGCACAATCCCCACAGGGGCTCGGTGAAACCATGGGTGTCGGTGGTGTGCAGGCGGGGATCGAGGCTGGTGTCATTGTCGAGCAGGCCGTCCAGGACGTAGGTCGCCTCCCGCGGCGCGCAGGACATGAGCTGGGTCGAAAAGACGCCGATGCGCTGGCTGACATGGGTGTAGACGGTGACCGCCTTGTCGTAATGACCGAAGTAGCGGGGATGATAGGCGCCGATCAACGTGCCTGGCGGCGCGCGGAAGCGCTGGCCGTCGGAGGACGACAGGTGGCCATCGCCCCAGACATTGGCAAAATCCAGTCGGTGGAGGTGCTCGACGATCTGCGCATTGGCGGCCTTCAGGGTGCTGTCGCGCACCAACCAGCGCGAGACCTGCTGGAGGTCGGCGGCGGTCAGTCCCTCGACGCTGTCGCCCATGGCGGTCAGACCCAGGTTGGTGCCATGGGCGACAAGGGTGGCGAGCAGGGCGCGATAGGTGTCCCCGGCGCGCGGCTCGTAGCCGGCGAGGGGACGGAAGGCGCGGATGAAGCCGCAACGCCGATCCACTTCGAGCAGGACGTCCTCGATCCTGACCCGGGGCATGCGGCTCTCGATGTCGCGGCGCAGCTGGCGGACCTCGGGCGACAGCGGCAACATGTCGGGCCGCCGCAGGCGCAGTTGGCCCCGCTCGATGTCCGCGAAGTCGTTGGTGGCCAAGCCGTCGGCAAAGGCTCGGGCCGCCTGCGTGATGTCGAGCGCCAAGCCGATGAGATGGTCGGCCGGCCGTTCGGACAGGCCGAGGTCGGCGTAGGCGACGGCCCGGGCCGCCGCCCACGTCTGCTCGTTCAGGACCAGAGACCAGAACCCCGCATGGCGGCGACTCTCGGCCAGATACAGGTCGCCGGAGCGCAGGGCGTCACGGACCGCCAGCGCGAGAGCGGTTTCCCAAACCGAGCGGCGCAAGCGGCCGCGGTCATCGCGCAGGACCCGCCGCCAAGCGGCCGGAACAAAGTCGGTCGGTGCGTCCTCCGGCAGGGTCTTGAGTTCGCCGTCATCGAGTTGACGGACCAGGGCGATGGCGTGCAGCAGCGCTTCCTGCCCGGTGTCGGAGACAAACGGCAGGGACAGGAAGTCCGGCAGGGACTTTCGCAGATCGGGATAACGGGCGAGGACGGCATCGATGACGCCGCGGCTGTCCTGGGTGGCGACCGCCTCGCAGGCGGTGACCGCGCCCTGCAGGCGCTCGACTCCGAGGCGGCGACGCAGGCCGGCCACAGATTCCTCATTATCGCCGACGAGCACCTCCTTGCCGGTATCGAGCAAGGTGAGCAGGCCGTCGTCGGCCGCCCGGCGCAAGCGTCTGGCTTCAGCTTCGGCGGCATGGCGGGCGCGGCGCATCAGGCCGGTCATATGGGTGTCGTGGGCCTGGACCATCTCGTCAAGCAATCCCTGACGCCGATCGACCAGAAAACACACCAGCAGGCTGTAACGCTTGTCGCGTGGAAAGCGCCGCAGGGCGCGACCGTCGTAGCGTCGGCACAACTGGGCAAACTGCCGGCGGATTAATTGTGACACATCGCCGAGATCCGGGAGATCGGTCAGCATGCCCCCGATTTCCTCGAGCCGCTGACGGGCTTCGCGCGTGAAACGTCCCATCGACGCCGCCGAGGGTGTGCGGTAACGGCCGAGAGACGCCCGGCCGTGTGTCCCCGCTTCGGCTTCGCCGGCCAGCTGACCAACCAGTCGGTCGAGGGCCTCGCACATGGGCGGGGGCAAGCGGGCGGCGATGCTGTTGTACAGACGCTCCAGGGCCTGACGGACGATGGAGGCGACCAGGCGCTCAAGCGTGGGGCGGGCGGGAAGGACCACCTTTGCCGCACAGAGCAAGGCTTCCGCGCGCTGGACCAGGTCGGCAGCCGCTGAACCGTCTGCCGCGACCCCGGACAGATCGGCTTCGAGGCGGTCCTGGGAGTCGACCGAAAACGGAACGAAGCCAAGATGGACGCGCACCCGGGCCCGAATGGCGCTGTCGGTCGGTTGGCGCGCCAAGGGGGCAAGCCGGACCGGAAATGCGGCGCCGAGCTGGCGGACAAGGTGGATGACCGCGTCGTGGGGCACCTGCTCGACGTCGTCGACGAAGCGGCCGGTTCGCCGCAGGTTGCATAGGTGCAGGGCGGTCCATAGCCGGTTGTCTCCACCACGGGCGCGGCGAATTTCCTGGAGGTCGGCCTCGCTCAGCGACCAGTCGAAGAGAAGCCTGTCCGGATCGGCCTCGTCTCCGAACCGCTCAGCCATCGAGGTTGAAGGGCGTCTGCTCGACACCTCGGGCAAGGTCTTCCCGCGAGGCGCGGGTGTAGATGGCCGTGGTGTCGAGGCTCTCATGGCCAAGCAGTTGCGCGAGTTCGACCAGCTGCCCGGGGTGCTGGCGCAACCATGCGAGGGCGAAGGTGTGGCGCAGGCTGTGGGCGGTAATCCCCGGCCGGCTGAGGCCGGCACGGCGGACCAGGGCGGCAATCGTGTTCTGGATGGAGCGGACCGGCATGGGCTCGTTACGAGTGGAGCGGAACACCGGGTCCGTCGGCTGGGTGGCGGCATCCTTCTCGAAAAGCTGACGCAGGGCCCGGCGAACAGTGGCGTTGAGCGGCACCTCGCGGTCCCTGAGCCCCTTGCCATGGCGGATACGCAGCGCGCCGGTGCGGTCGCGCAAGGTGATGTCGCCGCGCCGCAAGGCCGCCACTTCGCCGACCCGCAGGCCGGCCTGCAGCATGACTTGCACGAGGGCGTAATTGCGCCGGGCGAGACCATGGGAACTTTCCCCGGCGGCGCGCAGCAGGCCATGCACCTCGGCGGCGCCAAGGCCGACCGGCTTGCGGTCGCGCGCCATGCGCACGGTCTTGACGTCGGTGGCGACGTTGCGCGCCACCATCCCGCTGGCCTCTGCCCAACGCAGCAGCCGGCGCACCGCCTCGAGGCGGCGGTTGATGGTCGAGGCCTTCAGCTGCCGCAAGGTCAGCATGTGTTGGCGCCAGCCGATCAGGTCGTGTTCGGTCAGGCGCGGCAACTCTGGTGGCGCGCTATGCAGGGCCGCGTACCACGCGATGAATTGCTGCAGGTCGTAACGGTAGCCACGACGCGTCGCCGCAGACAGGTCATCGGCGGCGAGGCGGTCAAGGAAGGGCTGAAGCCAGGGCAGGGTGTTGGTCACTGGGCCACGATCTACGTATTGCACGCCATTGTGACCCCTAGGATACAGGGCGTGTTTGTGGCGTGCAATATGGGAACCGCGCGGCGGACATGGCGTACATTTCCTCTTGCACGCCATGTTAATACGCCAAGATCGGCGTCAGCCTCTCAGAGTGACCCGAAAACCCGGAAATCGGCCGAAAAACGCCGCCGTTAGAGTATATTTTCGCAGCGCTGCTGGAGGCACCCC
>JADFZP010000344.1:3754-4184 GCA_015232485.1 Alphaproteobacteria bacterium | reverse complement strand
CGAGGCGCTGGCCATGCTGGCGCGCGCCTCGGCTCCGCCGCCCGACGCCGCTCCGCCGCAGCTTCAGGCCGCCATGCCGCAAGCCCCCGCCGGCGACGTCCGCCAGGTGAAGGTGTTCGGCCAAAGCTTCGCCTTCCGCATGCCCAAACTGAACATCGCGCTGCCGTCCCTGGGCGGCGGCGGACGCGACGCGGTGGGCCCGGTCCTTTCGAAGCTGAAGTTCAGCCTGGGCGCCGCCGCCAAGGCCGGGCGCGGCAAGAAAACCAAAAGCCGCCCGATGGTCATGCTGGCGCCGATCATCCTGACCGTGGCCGCCCTGCTTCTTTACCTGCTCATGTCGTCGGACGGGGCCGAGATCCTGGAACTTTTTCTGGAGGGGCTTTGCGATAGAAAATAGAAAGGATACGTGGATGATGGATCACAGGCTTGC
>JADFZP010000344.1:1427-3680 GCA_015232485.1 Alphaproteobacteria bacterium | reverse complement strand
GCCGACGACCTGCTCGCCGCGCAAGCCTCCCTGCTCGCCCATCAGGCGGACGCGCTGGGCCAGCGGATCACCATGCTGACGGGACAGTTGCGCTCGGTGGGCCTGCGGCCGGCGGCCGGCTATGACGGGGCCATGGTCGACGATCTGGTGCCGGCCCGGCTGGAGGAACTGTCGGCGACCGTCCACGCCCTGCGCCACGAGGTCGCCGGACTGCGCGGCGGCGTCCCGGCGATCGCCACCGACGACGGCGCGGTGATCGACGGCGGCGCGATCGGCGACGCGCTGCAAGCGCTGGCCGCGACCCTGACCGAATTGCCGCGCCGGGTGGCCAGCGAAGTCGATCGCGCCGTCGCGGCCCGGCTTCCCGACGGCGGTGGCCCGCCGCCCCGACCGGCTCAGGATCATCAACCCCAAGCGCAAGAGGCGCCGCCGCGGCACGATCCCCCGCCGCTGCCGCTGCGCCTGTTCAGCCGGGTCGAGAGCCGCCCGTTCAGTCTCGACATGTTATGGCGCAAGCATTTGTTCCAGGTGCCGAAGCGCGCCCGGGCATGGCTGGTGGTGGCGCCGTTGCTGATCGCGCTGGGCGCCGGTGCCGCCTACATCCTTGTCTCGCCCGACGCCGCCGACTTGCTGGAACTGCTGCTGATTGGGCTCGACGAAAAATAAGAGACAAATCGTTTTACTTTCATCGCGCATTTGCTGCACTGCAACGTGTGCTTTTTCTATTGAACCGGATGGCGGCGGCGGCGTAACAATTGGAGAATTATAACCAATAAAGGGGGCGCTCGACATGGAGGGGAGGCCATCGGTTTCGCCGGTCACCACCGCCGAGGTCATGTCCCAGATCGTGCGCCTGACCAGTGGCCCGTCCTTCGTGGGCGGGCTGAACCCGGCGCAATGGGCGGCCCTGCGCTATTTCGCGGGAGCCGGGCCCGGCGCGCGTAGCGTCACCGCCTTCGCCCGCCATCACGCCACCAGCAAGGGCACCGCCAGCCAGACCATCGCCGCGCTGATCCGCAAGGGCCTGCTGGCGCGGGTGCGCGACACCTCGGACCGCCGGGTGCTGCGCTTCGACCCGACCATGGCCGGTCGCCATCTGCTTGGACACGACCCGATGAAGCTGGTCGCCGACGCCATCGCCGCCCTGCCCGACCACGACCAGCACAGCCTCGCCGCCTTGGCCGAGAAGGTCATGAACGGCGTGCTGGAACGGCGGCAGACCTCGTGAGCGCGGACGGGCGGCGACGAGCCAAGCCCGAAACCGCGGCGACCAGCGACGCCATCTTCCCCAAGGCGACGCGCCCGGCCAGAGGGTCGTCGCGGCGCAGGCGGCGGGCCAGCGCTTCACCCATCGCCAGAATCACCGCCGCTTCCCAGCGCAGGCGCCGGTCGCGAATCATCGGCGGCAGGCTCGCGGCGGTGGCCAGCAGGGCGTCGGTGCGGTCGAGCACGGCATGGCGCACCGCCGCGAGGCCCGGAGTCGAGCGGCGATAGGCGAGATCCTCGGCGCGCGCCCCATGGGCGGCGAGCAGGTCGAGCGGCAAATAGACGCGGTCCAGCGCGCGGTAGTCCTCGCCCTGGTCCTGCAAATGGTTGAGCACCTGCAAGGCCGCGCACAGGGCATCCGCGGCGGGCCGGCAATCGGCCGACTCGCCATGCAGGTCGAGAAGCTGGCGACCGACCGGCGCCGCCGACCAGCGGCAATAATCCATCAACGCGTCCCAGTCGGCCCACCGCCGCTGGGTGGCGTCGCGACGGAACGCCACCAGCAGATCCTGGCAATGCGCCGAGGTCACGCCGGTGGCGGCCAAGCTGGCGCGCATCGCGGCGGCGATCGGATCCGCCTCGCCGGGCTCGTCGCCGTCCAGCACGCGGGCCATCCGGTCAAGCCGGGCCAGCTTCTCGGCGGGAGCCGGCAGCCGGTCGTCGGCGATATCGTCGGCGGCGCGGGCGAAGCGGTAGAAGGCATGGACATGCGGGCGCAAGGCCGCCTTGATCAGCGGCGAACCAACCGGAAAGTTCTCGTCCGCCGCCGTTTTCCCCGCCATCGCGCCCCGATTTTCATCGTCATTCCCGCGAAAGCGGGACTCCATTGTGCCGCCGCGTGGACCCCCGCCTTCGCGGGGGTGACGAGCCGATTTTCATCGTCATTCCCGCGAAAGCGGGAATCCAGCGCCGCCGCCGCCACACCACGGAAGGCGGGGCCGACTCTTTCCGCGGCCCGTTAATCTAAAACCGATAACCGAAGCGAAG
>JADFZP010000344.1:0-1327 GCA_015232485.1 Alphaproteobacteria bacterium | reverse complement strand
GCGGGGCCGACTCTTTCCGCGGCCCGTTAATCTAAAACCGATAACCGAAGCGAAGGCCCAGATTGTTGAGGCCCTCGTTGTCCTCGGCCAGAGTGGCGTTGGAATAGTGGTCGTACAAGAGCGAAATCGACAGATGCGGGCTGGCGTACCAGCCGACCTCGCCGGCCAGCCGGAACAAGGCGCGCGAGCCCAGGCCCTTGGCTCCGGGCTTCTCGTCGATTTCACCGTCGTGAACGGCGCCGCCAAACGCGAAGGCGCCCCACAAGGCGCCGATGTCGGTCTGCCAAGTCAGGCCGGCATAGGCCGCGCTGGTGTCGCCCAGGGTGTTGGCGTCGATTCCGACATGCGGACGCGGCGACAGCAGCGGACGCAGGACTTGCGGCGAGTGGAACAGGATTTCGGCGTTGACGTCGACGCCCTCCTCCTCGTGCGAACCCAGGATGGCCACGTCATGGGCGAGCAGCCCGCCGCGCACCTCGGAGATCGGGTTGACCTGCGCCGCGGCGGGCCAAGCGAGCGCCAGGGCGATCGGCCATGCCTTGAAAACGAGGCGGCGCGCAGCAGATTCCGGCATGTGACGCTCCTTGGCCCGAACACTCCACACATCTTGGCGGCCGGCCGGCCGCGTCAATCGCCACCGTCCGCCCGTCGCGACGCGGCGCCGCCCATCGTCATGCCCCAACCGTGACCAAGGGCCAAAGCCTTCTGGCCGGCTGGGTGGCGCTGGCCGCCCGCCTCGCTTGGCCGGTGGCCGTGGCGGCCCTGCTCGCCACGCTGGCGCTGGGCTGGTACGCCGCCACCCATCTAGGCGTCAACACCGACACCGCCGACATGCTGTCCGAGCGCCTGCCCTTCCGCCAAAACGCCGCCGCGCTGTATCGGGCCTTCCCCGAGTTGCGGCGCAATCTGGTGGTGGTGGTCGAGGGACCGAACGCCGACCTCGTCGATCAGGCGGCCGACCGGCTGGGCGCCGCCTTGCGGGGGCGGCCGGAACTCGCCGACGTCACCGACCCGGCCGGCGATCCCTTCTTCCGCCGCCACGGGCTGCTGTATCTCGATGTCGAGTCCCTGGCCGCCCTGGCCGATCGCCTGGCCGAGGCGCAGCCCTTCCTCGGCGCGTTGTGGCAAGACCCCTCGTTGCGCGGTCTGGCCCGCATGCTGGCCCTGGCCGTCGAGCATCTGGGCGACGAGGCGGCGCCGGCCTTCGATCTTGAGGCGCCGCTGATCGCCATGGCCGAGGTCGCCGAGGCGCAACGCGCCGTGCTGTCCTGGGAGGCGCTGCTGCGCGGCGAAGGCGAGGCCGGGCCGGCGCGGCGGATCATCGTGG
>JADFZP010000343.1 GCA_015232485.1 Alphaproteobacteria bacterium | reverse complement strand
GATCAGAGCGACTGGACGATCTGCTCGGTCATCTTCTTGGCGTCTCCGAACAGCATCATCGTGTTGTCGCGGAAGAACAGCTCGTTGTCGACGCCGGCATAGCCCGACGCCATCGAGCGCTTGATGAACAGCACCGTCTTGGCCTTTTCCACGTCCAGGATGGGCATGCCGTAGATGGCGCTGGTCGGGTCGGTCTTGGCCGCCGGGTTGGTGACGTCGTTGGCGCCGATCACATAGGCCACGTCGGCGGTGCCGAATTCGTGGTTGATCTCCTCGAGCTCGAACACCTCGTCATAGGGCACGTTGGCCTCGGCCAGCAGCACGTTCATGTGGCCCGGCATGCGGCCCGCCACCGGATGGATGGCGTAGCGGATGTCGACGCCTTCGCGCTTCAGGATGTCGGCCATCTCGCGCACGGCATGCTGGGCCTGCGCCACCGCCATGCCATAGCCCGGCACGATGATGATCTTGCTGGCGTTCTTCATGATGAACGCGGCGTCCTCGGCGCTGCCCGCCTTGACCGCCTTGTCGCCCGAGCCGCCGCCCGCCGCGGCGCCCGCCGTCTCGCCACCAAAGCCGCCCAGGATCACGTTGAAGATCGAGCGGTTCATGCCTTTGCACATGATGTAGCTGAGGATGGCGCCCGACGAGCCGACCAGCGCGCCGGTGATGATCAGCGTGGTGTTCCCCAGCGTGAAGCCGATGCCCGCCGCCGCCCAGCCCGAATACGAGTTGAGCATCGAGACCACGACCGGCATGTCGGCGCCGCCGATCGGCAGGATCAGCAGGAAGCCGAGCGCCAGGGCGAGGATCGTCAGCAGGAAGAAGGCGGCATAGGATTCGGTGGCGCCGAACCAGGCGATCAGCAGCACCACCAACACGCCCAGGGCGGCGTTCAGCATATGCTGCATCGGGAAGACCAGCGGCTTGCCGCCGACCAGACCCTGCAGCTTGGCGAAGGCGACCAGCGAGCCGGTGAAGGTGATGGCGCCGATCGCGGTGCCCAGCGACATCTCGACCAGACTGGAGGTGTGGATGGCGCCGACCGTGCCGATGCCATAGGCGTCGGGCGACAGCAACGCGGCCGTGGCCACGAACACCGCCGCCAAGCCGACAAGGCTGTGGAAGGCGGCGACGAGCTGCGGCAGGGCGGTCATCTGGATGCGCTGGGCGATCACCGTGCCGATGCCGCCGCCCAGCACCACGCCGGCCGCGATCATCGGATAGCTGACCACCTGCGGCGTCATCAGGGTGGTCACGATGGCGATCACCATGCCCACGATGCCGTAGAGGTTGCCCGAGCGCGAGGTCTCGGGAGAGGACAAGCCGCGGAGCGCCATGATGAAGCACACCGAGGCGACGAGATAGGCGAAGGTCGCGAAGTCGTTCATGGTCCGGCCTCCCCTACTTTGTCTTTTTCTTGAACATGCTCAGCATCCTGTGGGTGACGATGAAGCCACCGAAGATGTTGATCGAGGCGAGCACCACCGCGAGGAACCCCATCACCTTGGAGATGGAGATCCCGGCCGGGCCGGCGGCGATCAGCGCGCCGACGATGATCACCGACGAAACGGCGTTGGTCACCGCCATCAGCGGCGAGTGCAAGGCCGGCGTCACCCGCCACACCACGTAATAGCCCACGAAGCAGGCCAGCACGAAGACGGTGAACAGGAAGACGAAGCCACCCGCCCCGGCCGCCGCCGGAACGACGGTGAGCTGGGTCGCCTGATTGGCCAGCGTGCCCGCCTGCTCGGCCATGTCGCGCGCCTGATTGGCCAACTTGGCGGCCTGTTCGACGATCTGTTGCGGGTCCATCACGCACCCCCCAGCATGGGATGGACGACCTTGCCGTCACGGGCCACGCAGGTGCCCTTCAGGATTTCGTCGTCCCAGTTGAACTTCAGCGTCTTCGTCTCCTTGTCGACCAGCGGGGAGAGGAAGTTGAGCAGATTTTTGGCGAACAGCGCGCTGGCGTCGACCGCCAGACGGCTGGGGAAGTTGGCGTGGCCGATCAGCGTGACGCCGTGCTTGACCACCACCTTGCCGAATTCGCTCAAAGGACAATTGCCGCCGGCCTCGACCGCCAGATCGACGATCACCGAGCCGGGCTTCATGCTCTTGACGTGGTCTTCGGTGATCAGCACCGGGGCGGGCTTGCCGGGAATCAGCGCCGTCGTGACGATGACGTCGGCCTTGCCGGCGTGCTCGGCGATCTTGGCCGCCTGCTTGCGCTTGTAGTCCTCGCTCATCTCCTTGGCGTAGCCGCCGGAGGTCTCGGCGTCCTTGGTCGCCTCGGGATCGACCTCGACGAACTTGCCGCCCAGGCTTTCGACCTGTTCCTTGACCGCCGGGCGGACGTCGAAGGCGTGGACCACGGCGCCCATGCGCTTGGCGGTGGCGATGGCTTGCAGACCGGCGACGCCGGCCCCCATCACCAGCACGCGGGCCGGGGCGATGGTGCCCGCCGCCGTCATCATCATCGGGAAGGCCTTGCCGAAGGCGTTGGCCGCCTCGACCACCGCCTTGTAGCCGGCCAGATTCGACTGCGACGACAGGATGTCCATGCTTTGCGCGCGGGTGATGCGCGGCAAAAGCTCCATCGCGAAGGCGGTGATGCCCGCGGTGGCGAACGCCTCGGCCTGCGCCTTGTTCTGCAACGCCGCCAGATGGGCGATCAGCACGGCGCCGGGCTTCATCATGGCCAGTTCGTCGTTGCCGTCTTCGGCGGTCAGCGGGCGCTGGACCTTGAGCACGATGTCGGCGCCGGACAGCGCGGCCTGCTCGCCTTCGGCGATGCTGGCGCCCGCGTCACGATAGGCCTGGTCGACATAGGCCGACCCAATGCCCGCCCCGCTCTCGACCACGACCTCGAAGCCCAACTGGACGAACTTCTTGACCGTGTCGGGCGAGGCGGCGACTCGACTTTCGTCGGCGCGCCTCTCCTTCGGTATGGCGATCTTCATCAACGTCCCTCTCATTGGCGATGGGATACCCCGCTTGACAGCACACCATGCCGTGAAGTCCGTGTTTTGCCAAGCACCCGTAAACAAATTTTGCGGTGGCGAAATAAATGGTGCAGTGCAAAACCTACCCGGCGGTGTGGTCGGGTTGGGTGGATATTGCCCCACCCTTATGACCAGGGCAATGGGTGACTATGGCCCAAGAACCAGATCGCCCACGCAAAAAGCCCTTAGCTCGCGAAGCGAGGCGCCCCATATCGGGAGGGCATGAGAAACGGACCGATCGCGGTGGGCGTCTTCATCTTGGGGCTGGGAGTTCAAGCCGCCGAGGCGCGGCCATTGCGCTATCAGGCGTGGTGGGGCGGGTTCCACGCCGCCGACATGGTGCTGGACCTGGGCGAGCCGGACAGCAGCCTGTCGATCGTCACGCGGGGGCTGCTCGGCCGCCTGATGCCTTCGCGCATCGAGGCCCTGGCCAAACGCGGCGCCGAGGCGCTGTCCTGGCGCTATCGCTCGAATGGCGGCGGCGAGGAACGCCGGGTCGCCGTGGTCTATCCCGCCGGCCGCGCCGCCAAGGTCGTCGAAGACCTTCCCGGCCCACCCGCCGAGGCGCTGCCGATCGCCTTGCGCAGCGGCGTGGTCGACCCGCTGAACGCGCTGAACCTGATGCGCCGCGACGTGGCGGGCGGGCGGCAGAGCTTCGTGCTGCCGATCTATGACGGGCGCCGCCGCCTCGACATCCAGGCCCGGGTGCTGGGCGAAGGCCGCCGCAACAAGCGCCCCACCATCGAGCTACACCTGGAAGCCGACACCCACGCCGGCTTCAACCGCCGCCAACGCGCCCTGTGGGACGGCGGCGCGGCGCGGGTCAGCCTGGACGCCGCGACGTTGCTGCCGCTGCGCATCGAGGTCGCCGCCCTCGTCCTGACCCTGACCACCCGCCTGGAGTGATCCCATGGAAGACGAGAAGTTCTGTCAGCCCGGCCGCCAAGACATCCGCATGATCGACTGCGACGCCGACCACCACACGGCGCTGGCCGAGATCGAGCGCCTGCGCGAAGCCGACTCGACCTCGCCCGAGGGCCTGTACCGCGACTCGCTGCTGATGCTGGTCGCCCAGTACGAGGCCAAGGGCAAGCCGGGGCCTTAATCACTGAGCCGAAGTCACGGATGCGCCTTCTTTACCCGGTCACGGATACCCGCGAAGGCGGCGGCGGCCGGCCGGACCTTGCCCTCGTCGACCGC
>JADFZP010000342.1 GCA_015232485.1 Alphaproteobacteria bacterium | reverse complement strand
GTCAGCGCCCCCGCCGCACGTCCTGAACCAGTCGCTCCAACGAATCGAGGAAGCGCGAGCGGTCGCGGGCGGCGAAGCTCGATGGCCCACCGGTGATCTCGCCGGTTTCGCGCAGATGGGTCAGCAGGTCGCGCATGGCCAGTTGGCCGCCGATCGAATCCTCGGTGAAAAGCTTTCCGGTCGAACCCACCGCCTTGGCGCCGCGCGCGATGCAGCGGGCGGCAAGCGGCACGTCGGCGGTGACCACGATGTCGCCTGGGCCGATCGCCTCGGCGATCCAGTCGTCGGCCGCGTCCGAGCCCTGGGGCACCACCACCTTGCGCACCAGCGGATGATCGCGGCCGCGAATCCAGGAGTTGCCCACCAGATGCACGGTCATCCCGTGCCGCTCGGCCACCTTGACCACCTCGTCCTTGACGGGACAGGCATCGGCATCGACGAAAATCTCAAGCATGGGCGGGACGATATACCCGCTCCGGGCTTCGAGTCACCAGATGATGCGGCTCAACTTTTCGCCTTCGTCGACCAAGCCGCGAAAGCGTCGCCGCGCCGTCGACTCCGAGCGCCAGCCCTCGACCTCTTCAATCACGCGGGTCATGCCCTCGGTGGTGTCGGGGGCGTCGCCGCGCTCGCCGCGCGCGGCGGCCGCCAGCACCCGTTCACCCCGCACCTCGATCACCGCCCAGCGCCTGCCGTCGCGGACCAACCGATGCGATCCTTCCTCGCTGACGATTTCCAGCGCCATCTTCGTCCTCCTCGCCACCTTGGAGAAACAGGCGGGGAGGGGACCGGTTCCACTCATCGCGTGGCGAGTTGGACGGCCGATGGCGTGGCGAAATCGGCGAGGCCGATGCACGATCCGCCTTGTCCGCAGCCGGCCGCGGCGTTCAATCCGATCAGGGCCAGCCAGCCGCCCAGCAGGACGGAGGCGGCGACGTTTCCAAGAAAGGCGGTGGGTGACTTGGTCATGGGACTCTCCCCTTGCGAACGATCGAAAAAGAACATATCGTGAACATGACCGCGCTTCAATGGATTTTTGGGGTATTGCGCCGGCACCGCGAGGTTCGATCTGTATAAAATGCGCAGGATGATTTCCGCGTGGCGGTCGGTGATGATCGCCCTCGTTTTGCTCGCTTCGGCGGGTTGGCCGGCGCGCGCCGAGACGGTGGCGCACCTGCTTTCGGTGGACGGGGCGATCGGCCCGGCGATCACCGATTATGTGCTGCGCGGCATCGAGAACGCCGAGCGGGACGGCGCCCGGCTGGTGGTCTTGCGTCTCGACACGCCGGGAGGTCTCGACAGCGCCATGCGCGACATCATCCGGGGCATCCTCCACTCGCCGATTCCGGTGGTCACCTGGGTGGCGCCGTCCGGGGCGCGGGCGGCCAGCGCCGGCACCTATATCCTTTACGCCAGCCACGCGGCGGTCATGGCGCCGGCCACCAATCTGGGCGCCGCGACGCCGGTCTCGCTCGGCGGCGGCGGGGCCGAGGGGAAGGACTCGCCGCCCAGCGCCATGGAGCGCAAGGCCGTCAACGACGCCGTCGCGTATATCCGCGGTTTGGCCGAGATGCGCGGGCGCAACGCCGACTGGGCCGAGCGGGCGGTGCGGGAAGCCGTCAGCCTGACCGCCAGCGACGCGCTGCGGATGGGCGTGATCGACGCGGTGGCGCGCGACATCGACGCGGTGCTGGCCGCCGTGCATGGCATGGAGGTCTCGATCGGTGGGCGAAAGGTGGCCATCGAGTCCCAGGGCGCCCGCGTCGAGCGGATCGAGCCGGATTGGCGCACCCGCTTTCTGGCCACCATCACCGACCCCAACGTGGCCTATCTGCTGCTGATGATCGGCCTTTACGGCGTGATTTTCGAACTGGCCAATCCGGGCGCGGTGTTTCCCGGCGTGATCGGCGGCATCGCGCTGCTGGTCGGGCTTTTCGCGCTCAATCTGCTGCCCATCGACTATGCCGGGGTGGGGCTGGTGCTGCTGGGAATCTGCCTGATGGTGGGCGAGGCGTTCATGCCGTCCTTCGGCATTTTGGGACTGGGCGGGGCGATCGCCTTCGCGTTCGGCTCGGTCATGATGTTCGATCGCGGGGTGCCCGGATTCCAGGTGTCGCCGGTGGTGGTGGGCTTGGCCACGCTTTCGGCGCTCGGCTTGTTCGCCCTGGTGCTGTCGATGCTGGCCCGCTCGCGTCGACGCCCGGTGGTCAGCGGGCGCGAGGCCATGCTGGGCAGCATCGGCCACGTCACCGATTGGGCGGAAGGCCACGGCGCCGTGCGGGTCCACGGCGAGCGCTGGCAGGCCCGCTCGGGCGCCGCCTTGAGCCCCGGCCAGCGGGTGAGGGTGGCCGGCCTGCGCGGCCTGGAACTCGACGTGGAACCGGCCGAGGAGGAGAATCCGTGATGTTCGCCGATGTCACCGCTTATCTGTTGCTGGTCATCCTGTTGGTGGCGCTGCTCGCCTCGGCGATCCGCATCCTCAGGGAATACGAGCGCGGCGTGCTGTTCACGCTGGGCCGCTTCACCGGCGTGCGGGGGCCGGGTCTGATCCTGGTGCTGCCGCTGGTGCAGCAGATCGTGCGGATCGATCTGCGCACGCTGGTGCTCGACGTGCCCTCGCAGGACGTGATCAGCCGTGACAACGTCTCGGTCAAGGTCAACGCGGTGATCTATTTCCGCGTGGTCGAGGCCGACAAGGCGGTGATCCAGGTCGAGAACTACATGGTCGCCACCAGCCAGTTGGCCCAGACCACGCTGCGCTCGGTGCTGGGCAAGCACGAGTTGGACGAGATGCTGGCCGAGCGCGACAAGCTGAACGTCGATATCCAGGAGATCCTCGACAAGCAGACCGACGCCTGGGGCATCAAGGTCGCCAATGTCGAGATCAAGCATGTCGACATCGACGAGAGCATGATCCGGGCGATCGCCCGTCAGGCCGAGGCCGAACGCTTCCGCCGCGCCAAGATCATCAACGCCGAGGGCGAGATGCAGGCCGCCCAGAAGCTGCTCGACGCGGCCCGCGTCTTGTCGGCCCTGCCGCAGGCGATGCAATTGCGCTATCTCGCCACGCTGCACGACATCGCGTCCGAGCGGAACTCGACCATCGTCTTCCCGTTCCCCATCGACATATCGAATCTCTTCGGACGCGGAAAGGAGTAAAATCGGCCCGGTGGGCCAGTGGGGAGGACGTGACATGAAGTTCGCGATCTATGGGGCCGGCGGCGTGGGCGGCTATTTCGGGGCGCGCCTCGCGGCGGCCGGCGAGGAGGTCCATTTCGTGGCGCGCGGCGCCCATCTCGAAGCGATTCGCGAGAATGGCCTGAAGGTGCTGAGCCCGCTCGGCGACATGCTCGTCGAACCGGCCGGCGCCACCGCCGACCCCCACAAGATCGGCCCCGTGGACGTCGTTCTGGTGGCCGTCAAGCTGTACGACGCCCAGGCCGCCGAGGCCGGCTGCCACGCCCTGATCGGTCCGCGCACCATGGTGGTGCCGCTGCAAAACGGGGTCGGCGCGATGGACGCCTTCGCCGCCGCCCTGGGCGCCGAGCGCGTGCTGGGCGGCATCGCCTACATCGCCTCGCATATCGAGGCGCCCGGCGTGATCCGCCACATCGGCACCCTGGCGCGGCTGGTGGTCGGCGAGGCCAACGGCGCCATGACCCCGCGCGTCGAGGCGCTGTGGGGCGCCTTCGACCGCGCCGGCATCGACGCGGCGATCAGCCCGCACATCCAGGTCGACATCTGGACCAAATTCGCCTTCCTCGCCTCGTTCAGCGGGGTCACCGCGCTGACCCGCCTGCCGATCGGCCCGATCCGCGGCGAGCCCGAGACCCGCGCCCTGCTGCGCGACGCCGTTTCCGAGGTGGTCGCGGTGGCCCGCGCCGCCGGCATCGCCGTGCCCGAAAACCTCGCCGAGCGCCAGATGAAGCTGGTCGACGACCTGCCGGTCGACATGGCCTCGTCGATGCTGCACGACCTTGAACATGGCAAGCGGTTGGAACTGCCCTGGCTGTCCGGCACCGTGCTGCGCATGGGCCGCGAGCACGGCGTGCCCACCCCGGTCCACGCCTTCTTTCACGCGGCGCTGACCCTGCACGCCAAGGGATCGGCGATACCAAGCTAGTGCACTATTTTCCGTCATGGCCGGGCTTGACCCGATCAAGTCCGGGCATGACGGCGTGGGCACTTTTGTCCCCTTTTCCGTCATGGCC
>JADFZP010000341.1 GCA_015232485.1 Alphaproteobacteria bacterium | reverse complement strand
GACCATCGCCAAGCCCTTCTCGTCGGCGGCGGCGATCACCTCGTCGTCGCGGACGCTGCCGCCCGGCTGGATGACCGCCGTGGCGCCGGCTTCGGCCGCCGCGAGCAGGCCGTCGGCGAAGGGGAAGAAGGCGTCCGAGGCGACCACCGAGCCGATGGTGGCGGGCTGCGCGGCGCCGATCGCCTTGGCGGCCTCGGCGGCTTTCCACGAGGCGATGCGCGAGGAATCGACGCGGCTCATCTGGCCGGCGCCGATGCCGACCGTGGCGCCGTCCTTGACGTAGATGATGGCGTTGGACTTGACGTGCTTGCAGACCCGGAAGGCGAACAGCAGATCGTCGAGTTCGCGCTCCGTCGGCTGGCGCTTGGTCACCACCTTCAGATCCGAGCGGGCGACGCGGCCATTGTCGCGGCTTTGCAGCAGCAGACCGCCGGCCAGGGCGCGGACCGCCATGCCGGGCGCGGTGGGGTCGGGCATGCCGCCGGTGACCAACAGGCGCAGATTCTTCTTGGCGGCGAACAGGGCGATGGCGTCGTCGTCGACCTCGGGGGCGATCACCACCTCGGTGAAGATCTTGACGATCTCGGCGGCGGTCGCGGCGTCGAGCCGGCGGTTCATCGCCACGATGCCGCCGAAGGCGCTGACCGGATCGCAGGCCAGCGCCTGCTCGTAGGCCTTGCGCAAATCGGCGCCGGTCGCCACGCCGCACGGATTGGCGTGCTTGATGATGGCGATGGTCGGCTGATCGAACTCGGCGGCCAGTTCGAAGGCGGCGTCGGTGTCGTTCAGATTGTTGTAGGACAGCTCCTTGCCCTGAAGCTGGCGGGCGGTGGCCACGCCGGGGCGCTCGCCATTGACGTAGAAGGCGGCCCGCTGATGCGGGTTCTCGCCATAGCGCAGGGTCTGGCGCAGGGCGCCGCCCACCGCGTAGGCGCGCGGGAAGGGCTCGTCGACCTGGGCCGCGAACCAGTTGGAGATCAAAGCGTCATAGGCCCCCGTGCGCGCATAGGCCAGCGCGGCGAGGCGGCGGCGCAAGACCAGGGTGGTGGCGCCGCCATGGGCCTCCATCTCGGCGATCACCGAGGCGTAGTCGGCCGGATCGACCACCACGGTGACGCCCTCGTGGTTCTTGGCGGCGCCCCGGATCAGCGACGGGCCGCCGATGTCGATATTCTCGATGCAGGTTTCGAAGTCCGCACCCTTGGCGACCGTCGATTCGAAGGGATAGAGGTTGACCACCACCAGATCGATCGGCGGGATGCCGTGCGCGGCCATCGCCGCCTCGTGGCCGGCGTTGCCGCGGATGCCCAGGATGCCGCCATGCACCTTGGGGTGCAGGGTCTTGACCCGGCCGTCGAGCATCTCGGGGAAGCCGGTGTGGTCGGCGACCTCGGTGACCGCCACGCCGGCATCGCGCAAAGCCTTGGCCGAGCCGCCGGTCGACAGGATTTCAACCCCGCGCCCGACCAGGAATCGGCCCAGTTCGATCAGGCCGGTCTTGTCGGAGACGGAAATCAGGGCGCGGCGAATCGGCGTGTCGGTCATGGCGTACGGTCCTCTGGCAGCGGGAGTGCGGCCGGCGTATAGCACGAAGAAGGCGCGTCAAGAAGCGCCCGCGGCGAGTCCCATTCCGGCACCAGACGGCGCACGCCGTCCAGCACCGCCTGGGTGCGGCCGGCGCGGGCTTGAGTTTCCAGCGCGTCCAGCGCGGCGGCCAGCACCGCATGGTCGGCGGCGCGCGGGGCGGCGATCAGCACGCCTTGCAGGGCGGTGGGAAGGGCCGGCTCGGCGCCGTGGAAGATTTCCTCGTACAGCTTTTCGCCGGGGCGCAGGCCGGTGAATTCGATGCGCACGTCCTGGCCGGCCAGCCGGATCATTTGGCGCGCCAGATCGACGATGCGCACCGGCTCGCCCATGTCGAGCACGTAGATCTTGCCGTGCTCGGGCGAGCCCGCCGCCAGCGCCGAGGCGTGCAGCACCAGCTCGACCGCCTCGCGCACCGTCATGAAGAAGCGGGTGATCTCGGGGTGGGTCACCGTCAAGGGCCCGCCCGCCGCCAATTGACGCTGGAACAGCGGCACCACCGAGCCGGTCGAACCCAATACGTTGCCGAAACGAACCGTCACGAAGCGCGTTCCGCCGCCCTCGACGTCCAGCGCTTGGCAATAGCTTTCGGCGATGCGCTTGGTGGCGCCCATCACGTTCGAGGGGTTGACCGCCTTGTCGGTCGAGATCAGCACCATCGCCTCGACGCCGTGCGCCTGACAGCAATCGGCGACGTTGCGGCTGCCGATCGCGTTGGTCAGCACGCCCTCGACGGGGTTTTCCTCGACCATCGGGACGTGCTTGAGCGCGGCGGCGTGGAACACCAGTTGCGGCCGTTCCTCGCCCATCACCTGGGCGAGCCGCCCAGCGTCGCGCACGTCGCAGATCACCGCGCGGCGCGGCACGCCGGGGTGGCGCTCGTGGATTTCCAGATCGATGGTGTAAAGCGCGTATTCGCAGGAATCGGCCAGCACCAGCCGGGCCGGGCCGATCGCCGCGATCTGGCGCGCCAGCTCGCCGCCGATCGATCCCCCCGCCCCGGTGACCAGGACGCGCCGGCCGCGCACCAGGGTCTCGACATCCTCGCGCCCCAGCACCGTCTGCGGTCGGCCCAGCAAATCCTCAAGCGCGATCGGGCGCATCGGGATCGGCTCGTCCAACGAGCGGAAATCGGTCAGGCGGGGCAGCCGCGACAGCGTCATGCCCAGCGAATCGGCCAGATCGAGCAAGCCCCGCATCTCGGCGCCGCCCAAGGACGGGCTGGCCACCACCAGCCTTTGGGGCTTCTCGCCGCGTTCGTCCAGTTGGTCGAGAACCCCGCGCAAGCCGTCGAGGGTGCCCAGCACCCCGATGCCGTGGATCACCCGGCCGACCCGGCTGTTCTTGTCGTCGACCATGGCCACGGCGCGGTAATCGGCGCGGGGATGGGCGGTGGCGCGGATGAACAGCTCGGCCTCGTCGCCGGCCCCGATCAGCAGCACGGGGACGCGCGAATCGCCGCCGGCCGCCAGCTTGCCCAGGGCGCGGCGGTCTTTCAGCAGGCGGAACAGAAAGCGCGGCCCGCCCAGCAGGGCGACCAGCACGAACCACTGGATGACCGGCAGCGAGCGGGGAAAGCCCTCCAGCCGGGTCAGCGCGAACATCACCGGCAGGAAGATCAGGATGGCCAGCGCCGCGCCCTTGGTGATGGCGGCGGCGTCGTCGACGCTGGCGTAGCGCCACACGCCGCGATACATGCCCATCAAACGAAACACGATGGCGGCCAGCGGCGCGAAGACCAGCGGGCCCTGGATCAGCAAGGGGCGATAGGTGTCGAGAACGTCGTCGCCGACCCGCAGGGTCAGGGCCAAGGCGAAGGACAGCGCCGCCATGACGATGTCATGGACGAAGGCGACGTCGCTCTTCGAAATCCAGCGCAAGAAAACGACACCCTTTTGGTTGGCCGCCGCACGATAGCAGAGATCATGGCCCCGCCAAAGTCCGTGTGCGGGCCATGCGCGACAGTCGAGCCAGCAAGCCCCCAACCAGCAGGGCCGCCGCCACCAGCGCCGCCCACGGCTTTGCCAGCGCGATCACCGCCAGCCCGGCCAGCACCGCGTCGGCCCCCAGCACGGTGGCCGAAACCACCGCATGACCGCCCACCGCCCGCGCCGCCCTTTGATAAAAGTGCTCGCGGTGCGGGGTCCACGGCTTCTCGCCGCGAAAGACCCGCCGCGTCAGAGTCAGCGTGGCGTCGGCGAGGTAATAGGCCGGCAGGATCAGGGCCGGCGCCCACTCCCCCCGCGCGGCGGCGGACAGCAGCAGCCAGCCCAGCAGGAAACCCAGCGGCACGCTGCCCACATCCCCCAGGAACACGCGGGCCGGCGCCCAGTTCCAGCGTAGAAAGCCCAGCGCCGCGCCGGCCAACACCGCCGCCGGGGCCGCGTCGCCACCGGTCAGCACGGCGATCGCGGCGAGGCCGCCACCAATCGCCACCGTCTCGACCCCGGTGATGCCGTCGATGCCGTCCATGAAGTTGAACAGATTGACGAACCACACCCAGGCGAGCAGCGCGAACACCCGATCGAGCCACATCGGCGCCAGCCCTTGCAGCACCGGCCCCTCGGGCAGCAGCGCCAGTCCCGCGCCGACCACCACCAACTGAACCAGGAAACGCGGGGCCGGCGGCAGCCCGCGGGT
>JADFZP010000340.1 GCA_015232485.1 Alphaproteobacteria bacterium | reverse complement strand
ACCGCCTGGGTTAGTTCATTGGCTCGCCGGTATCAGACGTCTGCCCGGACGATCGCATCGTAGCCGGCCGGGTTGAATTCGATCAGACAGAAGCCGTGGCCGAACGGGTCGGCGAACATCGCCAGACGACCATAGGCGGCGTGGCAGGTCTCGCCTTCCTGGACCGCCCCGGCATTGACCGCTCTCGCGATCGCCGCCTCCAGGTCGTCGACCACGACGTCGACGTGGACCGGCGACCAATGCCGGTCGTATCGGCGAATGCCGCCACCCGCCGGGCCGATCCGCGTCCCGGCCGGCTGCTCGATGAGGTATATCGGGATTTCGGCGCCGAGCAGTTCGATGAACCCGTCCCGCAACCGTCTGCCGACCCGCAGGCCCAGCGCGGCGGTGTAGAACGCCACCGCCTGTTCGATGTCGGGTACGTCAATGTTCAGCAGAAGCTTGGTCATGACGGGCACCTTCTTGGAAAAGGCTGTCCACGTCCCGGTGGCCTTCCAAAATGTTGACGACGTCCAGCCGGTCGTCGGCATAGCGGAAAAAGATGACGTAGCCTTTGTGGGCGACGCTGCGCAGATCGGGATGCAACTCGGGGCGGGCGCGCCCCAGGGTGCCGGGCTTCGAGGCAAGTTCACGGCAGCGGTTGCGGAGTTGGGCGACGAAGCCCTTCGCCACCGCGACGCTTCCGCTCTCGCAGGCGATATAAGTCAAGATATCCACCAGATCGGCCCGCACCGAGGCGAGATAGACCAGCCGCCTCACTCGCCCACGCCCTTGCGCGCCAGTTCCTCGGCGCGCGCGGCGATGGCCGCATCCAGTTCATCCTCGCCAACCTCTCCCCCCGCCGCCAAGGAGGTTTCCAGCGTGGCTCGCAAAGCCTTCAGCTTGGCCTCGCGTTCCTCCACCAGCCGCAGTCCTTCCCTCACCACCTCGCTGGCCGAACCATAACGGCCCGTTTTGACCGCGCGCTCGACGAATCGCTCCCAACGGTCACCAATCGATACGTTCATGTGCGCATGCGCTCCCTGGAGGTTTGCGTCGGAGAAGGATAACACAAAATGCGCACACTTTGTTACTGGGCAGTTGGATCAGGCTCCAGCCGTCACCCCAGCGACTGGATGGCCACCCATGTCGGCCAGCATCTTCTTGACGGTGTCCAGGCGTCGCGCCATGCGAGGCGCCGCCGCACGAGCCCGGAGGGAGACACTCCTTCCGGCGCCGCGCGCCCGGAACGTCGCCAACTGTCGCGACCGCCTTACCCGGAAGAGCCCATCATCCAGGGAACCCCGGCCGCCTGGACCCGTTAGCCATTCGACGAAATTCGAAAGCGACGGGGTCCGCAATGAACAACATCATCTACATCATCGGCTTGGTCGTGGTGGTCGTCGTGGTCCTGTCGTTCCTCGGCCTTCGCTGACGCGGAACGCTACTCGCCGGTCATCGCGACGGAACAGGTCGGCGCGTGGCGCAGGCAGGCCGCAAGCGCGTCCTGGGCCGCCGCCTCGACGGTTTTGCGTCCCGAGCGCCAGCCGAAGGCGCCTTTGGGAGACATCGCGAAGGCCTTGTGGTCATTGGCCTCCAGATATCGCAGAAACGCCTCGCGGCCCGCTACCCCGAGCCCCTTGGGATAGACGACCGACGCCTCGTCGCGCAGCGGAATAAGCGGGCCGGCCGTCGCCAGACCGCGCCGCGCCAGGAAATCGTCGACATGGGCGGTCCATGCCCTGGGCGCCGAGAACAGGGCGTGCCCATCGGTTCCGAAGGGGGGCGCCAGGATGAACTCGGCCCGCCCGCCGGCTTTGGTGAAGGCGGCATGGAAGCGCTTGGCGAGGGTCGGGCCGAAATAGTGGTCGTTCTCGGCGTAGATCCACAGCATCGGCACGCGCGAGGTTCGCCCGAAGGCGCCGAAGGCGTTCACCAGCCGCTCGGGAGCGCAGACCTCGTCGGGTGCGATCCGGCCGCGGCCTCCGGCGAAGTTGATCGCCGCGACCAAGCCGGGCGGTGGATCGGCGGTCAGCGCGACGGCGGCGAGCCCGCCGGCCGAGCGACCGACGCTGATCACCTTCGAGTCGTCGACATGCGGGTCGTTCCGCATCGCCTGGATCACCGCCCGCACGTCCTCGGCCGAATTCCGCCCCGCCTTCTCGTATTCGGGGGCCGAGCAGGGGCCGGCGCCTTCCGCCATTCGGCCTTCGGACTGGCCATAGCCGCGCCGCATGAAGGCCACCGTCACCCAGCCCCGCCTCGCGAATTCGCGGGCCTGGGCGCGCATGGTGCGCGGCGACATCGCCGCTTGCTCGCGAGGGTCGCCGGGCTTGCCGTGGGTGAGCACCGCCAGCGGGTGGCGCCGGTCGTCGTCGGGCCGCACGATCAGCGCCTCGAGCGCGAGCGTTCCGGCGGCGCCGAACGAGACCGGCAGCCGGACCATGCGCTCGATCAGCCCGGCGGCCTCGGCGGACGCGGACAAGGTGAGCAGCAGGCCCAGCAAAGCGATGCGCATTCGTCTCATGGCCGCAGCGTAACCAATTCGATCCGCCCCGGACAGGTGTCCGCGCTGGTCGAAGCTACAGCCCGGCCCCCGCCTCGCCGACCACGGCGGCCAAGCCGGGTGGACGCAGGATGGTGACCCGGCCGCGCCTGGTCTGGACCAGACCGCGCGCCGCGAAGTCGGCCATCAGGCGGGCGACCACCTCGCGCGTCGTTCCGATCGAGGCGGCGATCTCCTGTTGGGTCTTGTGCAGCACCCCTTCGCCCGAGGCGCGGACCAGTAGAAAGCTGGCCAGCCGCTGATCCAGGCGGCACGAATGGACCTGCTCGAGTTCCGCCATCAGCCGGAACACGATGGTCGACAACGCGTGGACGGTCAGATCCTGAATGGGTGGTTCGCGCGCGAACAGGGCGCGGTAGGTGGGGCCGGGAACCACGCCCACCGTGGTGGCGCTTTCGGCCTGCACCCAGGCGGGGTACAGCAGGTTGTTGAACAGGCTGTTGATCGCCAGCACGCAGGTCTCGCCGGGGCCGATCAGGTAAAGCGTCGCCTCCTTGCCGCCGGGCGTCAGGGTGAACACCCTCAATTGCCCGGCCAGCACGAAATAGGCGCCCGACACGACTTGGCCCTTTTCGACCACCGTCGTTCCCTTGGCGAAGTGGTGCTGGGCAAGGCCCCTGGCGAGCGTTTCGCGGCCCGCCTTCGACAACCCGCCAAACGGATCGACCGCCTTCATCTCATCCCCCTCGCCGCGCGACCTCGCCCAGGATAGCGCGTTTTCCCGCCAAACGATCACTGCTCAACGCGCGCAGGAAGGCCGCGATGTCTTCGACGTCCCGCTCGGACAGGACGATCCGCTCGAACCGGCTGAACGAGGCGGTTTCGGGCGACCACCACGGCTGGCCGCGCTGGGATGGACCGATCACCGCGTCGAGTTGGGTCTCGGCCATGACGCGCACCGCCTCGTCGAGCCCGGCGACCGAGCCGTTGTGGAAATAGGGCGCGGTCAACGCGACGTTGCGCAACGACGGAATCCGCCAGATCCCGTCGCGGGCCGCCGCGTCGGCCCGCCCCTTGTCGGCCGCCAGATCGTGGCGGGCGCCGCGCTCCGAGCGCCCGGCCAGGAGGGCGCCATAGGGCGAGCGGGGGCCGATCAAGCTCGCCCCGCTGAAGTTGGGCCCGGAATGGCAGTTGGCGCAGCCCACCGCCTCGAAGGTCGCCATGCCCCGCTTTTGCGCGTCGTTCAGGGCGCCGACATCGCCCGCGACGAAGCGGTCATAGGGCGTATCGTTGATGACCAAGCCGCGTTGATAGGCCGCGATGGCCCGCGCGATGGCTTCGATGGTGATCGGGGCGCCCGGCCCGAAGGCGCGGTCGAAGGCGTCGCGATAGGTTGGATCGGCCCGCACCCGGTCCTCGACGGCGGCCGGCGAGGGCATCCCCATCTCGTCGGGATTGAGCAGCGGGCCAAGCGCCTGCTCCTCCAGCGACGAAGCCCGTCCGTCCCAGAACAGCCGCGCCTGGAAGGCCGCGCCGAACACCGTCGGGGTGTTGCGCCGGCCCGCCACCCCGGTGACGCCAATCGCCGTGGGCCGCGAATCGTCGCCGGCCCCCTTGGCGACGTCGTGGCAGCTCGCGCAGGCGATCTTGCGGTTGGCCGACAGCGCCGGATCGTGGAACAAGCGCTCGCCCAGCCGCGCCTTCTCGGGGGTGGTGGGGTTGTCGGGCGGCGCCGGCGGGTGGTCGGGCA
>JADFZP010000339.1 GCA_015232485.1 Alphaproteobacteria bacterium | reverse complement strand
TTCCCGCGGAGCCGCGTGGGATGGCCGGATCAAGTCCGGCCATGACGAGTGGAGAGATCGCCGTCATGCCCGTGCTTGACACGGGCATCCACGCGTCACCGCCCATGCCATTGTTTCCAAGGCTGTTCCCGCGGAGCCGCGTGGGATGGCCGGATCAAGTCCGGCCATGACGAGTGGAGAGATCGCCGTCATGCCCGTGCTTGACACGGGCATCCACGCGTCACCGCCCATGCCATTGTTTCCAAGGCTGTTCCCGCGGAGCGGCCATGACGAGTGGAGAGGATGCTCTAATATATAAGAGGCGCGACCCTGGGAAAGATCAGCGTGAAGGCGCAGCCCGGCGCGCCGCCCGCGTCGAGCCGCACAGAGCCGCCCAGCGGGCCGGTGGCCAGATTGTGGACGATGTGCAGGCCCAGCCCGGTGCCGCCGCGACCGCGGCGGGTGGTGAAGAAGGGATCGAAGGCGCGGCCCCGGTCCTGGGCGGGGATGCCGCGCCCATCATCGGCGAAGACCAGCCTGACCGACTGGCCGTCGTCGACAAGCGCGGCGGCGATCGAGATGCGGCCGGCTTCGCCCTCGTCCCAGGCGTGGATCAGGGCGTTGACCACCAGATTCACCAGAATTTGCGACAGGGCGCCGGGATGGCTGTCGATTTCGATCCCCGGCGGGCAGTCGACGGTCACCGAATGGCCGGACTGGCGCAGGCGCGGGGCGATGACGATCAGGCTTTCCTCGATCAGCGCGGCGAGGTCGAAGGCGCGCCGGCCGGAACTGGCGCGATCGGCCGCCACCTGTTTGAAGCCGCGCACCAGCGCGGCGGCGCGCTTGCAGTTGGCGACGATCAGGCCGCTGGTGTCGAAGGCCATCTCGACATAGCGGTCGAACTCGCCGCGCCCGATCGGCCCGGCGGCCAGCGAGGCGCGCAAACGGGCGGTCGAATCGGACAGATGCGAGGCGCAGGACAAGGCGATGCCGACCGGCGTATTGACTTCGTGCGCCACGCCGGCGACCAGCGCGCCGAGCGAGGCGAGCTTTTCCGACTGGATCAGCGAGTCTTGCGCCTCGCGCAGGCGGGTCAGCGCCTCGGCGGCTTCGGCGCGGCGCCGTTCGACCTCGGCCTGCAAGCGGTCGCTGACCTTGACGAGACGGCGCTGCTCGCGAAAGCCGCGGCGATAGGCCTCGATCAGGCGCTCGACGCCTTGGCGCAGGGCGGGGTCGCAATCGGCCAGCCGCTCGCGCAGCCGTTCCGCCTCGGCGATGGTCTCTTCCTCGGCCTCGAAAAGGCCCATCAGGGGGCGCCTTCGACGCTCTCCAGGACGAAGCGCACATGGACGAGGTCCTCGCCGAAATCCTCGCCGAACTCGCGCATCATCTCGTCGTCGGCTGCGTGGCGCCAAACCACCTCGACGGGCGTGCCCGATGCGGCCGCCGCCTCCATGGTTTGCAGGATGTTCATCAGCGCCTTGGCGCTCGAGCTGTTGAAATAGGCCAGGGCGATCTCGACCCGCACCGGGCCGCCGCGCGGGTCGGCCAGCAGCAGCTTGATGGCCTCGAACAGCGGTCCAAAGAAGCTCGCCGCGTCCTCGGGATATGATTCTCCCGACAGGCTCAGGCTACGGGCGAGGAAGTCCAGGTCGACCGCGGGCGTGCGCTCCGAGGCCGCGATCTTGAAGCGGTTTTCCATCTGGTTCCTCAAATGCAGACTTCGAGGCAGAAGAACGTGAGCGTCGGGTCCAATTCCTCGAACCCGAACTCGATCGGCCGGGCGGCGCGTCGCGCGATCTCGATCAAACCAATGGTCGCGCCGCGACTGTCGCTGGCGGGAGGCTCGCGCAACTGTTCGCGATAATAGGCCTTCATGTCGTCCTTGGACAGGCCGCGCAAATGTTCGAGGCGGGCGCGCAGCATCGGCACCTCCTCGCTGCGGACGACGTTGCAGCAGGCGACGTGGAAGCGGCCGTCGATCAGCCCGACGCTGACCGTGCCACGGCTGAGTTGGTCCTTGTCGCCCGGCACGTCGATGCGCTCGGCGGAATAGCGGATGATGTTCTGGACCTGCTCGACGAACACCGAGAAGACCCGCTTGACGGTGTTGACGTCGGTGTCGGCCACCGCCATCCGCTTTTTCAGCGCGTCGCCCACCGAGAACAGGATGGCTTCGGAAATATGGCCGCTGATCGAGAAGAGGATCCCCTTCGCGTCGAGCGCCCGTTTAAAATCCAGATAGTCGCGCGCCAGCATGTCAGCCTCCCGGCAAGCGAATGGTGATTTCGGTGCCCTCGCCCAGGCGCGAGGCGGCTTCGACCGTGCCGCCATGCAGCGAGGCGATCTCGCGCACCAGATGAAGCCCCAGCCCGGAACCCGTCACCCCGGCGGTGTTGGTGGCGCGGAAAAAACGCTCGAAGATCCGGCTCAGCTCGGTGGCCGGAACGCCGATGCCCCGGTCGGCCACGCTGATCGCCAAATCCAGCCCTTCGCTTCGGGCCTTGATGGTCACTTGGGCCGGCGGCTTGGAATATTTGGTGGCGTTGCTCATCAGATTGACCAGCGCCAGGCCGAGATGGTCGGGATCGACGCTGATCCGCTCGGGCAACGCGCCCAGTTCCAGCGTGAAGGCGTGGCCGGGAAAGGCCGAGGCGTTCCGTTCGACCAATTCGCGCAGCAGCGCGCCGGGTTCGACGGCGCGCACCGCGATTCGCAGCCGGCCGCTTTCAAGCTGTTCGTCGGTCAGGCAGGATTCGATCAGTTCCACCATGCGGCGCACGCCGCCACGGATGACGCCCAGGCGCGCCGCGTAGGCCGGCTCGGCGGACAGCAGCATCATCTGCGCGGCGCTGTCGACCACCGCCAGCGGGGTACGGAATTCGTGCGAGACCATCGAAAGGAAGGCGCGCTGGGTGCGCTTGGCCTCCTGCTCGGCGGCCAGCGCCTCGGCCAGCCGGGCGTTCGCGGTGGACAGCGCGGCCGTGCGTCGCTCGACCCGCCGCTCCAGGCTTTCATACAGGCGGGCGTTGTCGAAGCCGACCGCCACGCGGCTGGCGAACAACGCGATCAGTCGCGCCTCGTCGGGGGCGATCGGTTCGGGCCGGCGCAGCAGGAACAGGATGGCCGCGTCGTCCCGCACCGGCAGCGCCACCACCGCTCCTTCCGGACGGAAGATGTTGCGACCGCCCTCGGCCGCCTCGTCCAGCAATTTGGCGTCGGCGGCGGGCAGCGACGACCAGTCCCCGGTCGCGCGATAGGCTGCGACGCCGGCCTGGGGACTGTCGAGCAGGGCGCGCAATTCCTCGGCGAAGGCGGCGGCCAGCGCCTCGATCGAGCGCTGGCGGAGCAGCGGTTCCGAGCGATCGAGGATGCGCTCCAGCCCATTGCGGTGGCGCTCGACCGCCACGATGTCGCGCCACGAGCGCAGCGCGCCGATCACCGCGGTGAACAGCTTCTGCGCGGTCAGCTCGGCTTTGCTTTTGTAGTCGTTGATGTCGTAGGCCAGCACCACGTCGCGTTCGGGCGCCTCGCCCGGCTGGCCGGTGCGCAGGATGATGCGGACGCGCCGGTTGCCGATCTCGTCGCGGATGCGGCGCACGAGGTCCAGCCCGGCGTGATCGGTCTCCATCACCACGTCGAGAAGAATCACCGGGATGTCGGGCCGGCGCACCAGGATTTCGGCGCCCTCGGCGGCCGAGGCGGCGCCCAGCACCTCGAAGGGGCGGCCGTCGAAGACGATGTCGCGCATCAAGACGCGGGTCATCGCCAGCACCTGCTCGTCGTCGTCGACCACCAAAAGCGGCCATGGCGGCGCGAGTGGCGGGGCCGGGGCCTCGTCACGAAAGATCAACGCGTCCACCGGCATTCCGCATTCACCCGACATTCACCCAGGATAAACCATCGCATCGGATACTCAAACGCCGGTCTCTGCTATGCTGACGGGCGATTGGAAAGAGGAACGCGGATGCCGGGAGTTAAGCCGCGCGTCGTTGTCGTCGAGGACGAGCGGCCTTTGCGCGAGGATATGGTCGAGTACCTGTCCGCCCAGGGTTTTCACGCCCGGGGTGCGGACGGCTCGGTGGCGCTCGACGCCATGCTTTCGGACGGCGAGGCGTTCGACCTTGCCGTGCTCGACATCAACCTGCCGGGCGAAAGCGGATTCGGCATCGCGGCGCGATTGCGGCAGCAGGGTGGCATCGGCATCGTGATCGTCAGCGCGCGATCGGGGGTCGGCGACAAGGTGGTCGGGCTG
>JADFZP010000338.1 GCA_015232485.1 Alphaproteobacteria bacterium | reverse complement strand
CAGATAGCCGTCCGCCGCCGGGAACATGTCGATCACCCGGTCCTGAAGCGACCAAGCGGCGAAGCCGCCCGCCCCGACCACCAGAAGCAGGACGGACAGCGTCGCCGCCACGGCGCCAAAGCCGCGACGGCGGCCTCCACCCTGTTCGGGCCGGTTTCCGAAGATGTCGGGAATCGGTTCGGGCGGGTCCGACATCAGATCGTCGAAATCGGGGACGCCGCCCTGGTCGCCGCGCGATGGCGTGCCGAAGTCGCCGTCTTCGGGCTCGTCGAACATCGGGATGTCGTCTTCGGACGGCTCGCTCGCGAAATCCGGCTCGGCGGCCGGCTGGGCCGAGGCGTCCATCTCGAGCGGCAGGTCCGAGCGTGAGGCGACCGCCGACAGCGCGGCCATGAAGTCGCCGCCGCCATCGCCGTCCGACTCGGACGGCAGGTCGGGATCGGGCTGGGCGGCGGCGCGCGGCTGGGCCTTCGGGGTGGGCTGGGCCTTCGGGGTGGGCTTGGGCGTGGGCTTGGGCGCCGGCTTGGCCTTGGCCGCCGGGGCGGGCTCCGGCTCCGGTTCCGGTTCAGCCTCGAAATCGTCCAGCGGATACTGGTGCCATTTGTGTTCGCAACGGGCGCATTTGAGCATGCGGCCGCCATTCCCGAGCGCCTTGTCGGGAACGCCGAACTTGGTCGAGCAATTGGGGCAGGTGATGATCATCCGCGACTCTGTACCCCTCACACGCATCCGTTATAGGCTGTCACTCCGACCGACACAAGCGCGCGCTGGACGGGGGCGTCGCGCGAATGGTAATCCTCGGGCGTGTCTTGGAGACCGGGACAGTGCAGCGGCAAGCGGCGACCAGAGGCAATGTGGTGCAGTTCAAGAGCGTCGGCCTGCGCTATGGGTCCGGGCCCGAAGTGCTGCAAGATATCGCGTTCACCTTACCAGCGGGATCTTTCCATTTCCTTACCGGCTTGAGCGGCGCCGGTAAATCTTCTCTGTTGCGCCTGATGTATCTGGCGCAGCGTCCGACCAGGGGCCGCGTGCTGCTGTTCGAGAAGGACACCGCCGATTTGGCGCGCGGTCAAATGCCGGCCCTGCGGCGGCGAATCGGCGTGGTCTTCCAGGAGTTTCGCCTGCTCGACCACCTGTCGGCGCTGGACAACGTGGCGCTGCCGCTGCGCGTCGCCGGGGTGTCCGAGACCGACGTGCAGCGCTATGTGCCCGAGCTTCTGACCTGGGTCGGTCTGGCCGATCAGCTTCACGCCAAGCCGCACACCCTGTCGGGCGGACAGAAGCAGCGGGTGGCCATCGCCCGCGCGGTGATCGGGCGGCCCGACCTCTTGCTCGCCGACGAGCCGACGGGCAATGTCGACGACCAGATGGCGATGCGCCTGCTGTACCTGTTCGAGGAGTTGAACAAGCTGGGCACCACCGTGGTGATCGCCACCCACAACGAGGCGCTGGTCACCCGCTTCCGCCACCCGCGCCTGATCATCGATCACGGCCAGGTGTCGCAGGTGGCGCCGTTATGATCGGCCGCCGCTCGGACCTGCCGCTGGCCAAGGACTCGACGGGGCGCTTCCTGCCGCTGCTGGTCGCCCTGATGGTGTTCCTGTCGGCCGTCGCGGTGGCCGGGGTGATCGTGCTGGAGGGCATGATCCACCGCTGGGACCGCGACGTCGCCGGCACCCTGACCGTTCAAGTCACGCCGGCCGCCGGCAATCCGGCCGAATCGGCGCGCCTGACCGACGAGCGGGTCAACGCCGCCATCGCCGTGCTGCAAGCCACGCCGGGCGTCGCCAGTTCGCGCGCCTTGCCCAAGGACGAGCTGCTGGCCCTGCTGCAACCCTGGCTGGGCAGCATGGAGCTGCTGCGCGATCTGCCGCTGCCCCGGCTGGTCGACGTCACCCTGGACCAGCGGGCGCATGTCGATGTCGACGCGCTGGCGCTGAAGGTCGGCGCGGTGCCCGGCGCCTCGCTCGACGACCACCGCGTCTGGCTGTCGCGGCTGATCGCCATGTCGCGCACCATCGAATGGCTGGCGATGGGCGCCTTGGCGCTGATCTCGGCGGTGACCTCGGCGACCGTGATCTACGCCACCCGCACCGGCATGGAGGTGCATCGCGAGGTGATCGACGTGCTGCATCTGGTCGGCGCGCAGGACGACTACGTCGCCCGCCAATTCGCCGATCGCGCCTTCACCCTGGGCCTGCGGGGAGGGGCGCTGGGACTCGCCTTGGCGATTCCGGCCTTCGTGGCGGTGTCGCAGGCGGGACGGCGGCTGGAGGGGGGATTCGTGCCGGATCTCAGCTTGCCGGTCTACGGCTGGGCGCTGGTGATGGCGCTGCCCCTGGTGGCCGCCTTCCTGGCCATGATGACGGCGCGCATCACCGTCCACGGCACGCTGTCGAGGCTGCCGTGAGACGGCGGCGGGGCGGCGGGCTGAAGCTGCTGATGGGCGCCGCCGCGGTGGCGTTCGTCGCCTGGGCGGCCGGCCTGTTGTGGTTCGCCGCGGCGATGCCCGAGGTCGTCGAGGACGACGACAGCCCGACCGACGCCATCGTCGTGCTGACCGGCGGGTCCGAGCGACTGTCGGCGGGTTTCCACCTGCTGGCCTCGCAACGGGCGCGCAAGCTGTTCGTGTCGGGCGTCTATCACGGCGTCGAGGTGGCCGAACTGCTGAGCCTGTCGCGCCAGACCCCCGACGAGGTCGAATGTTGCATCGTGCTGGGCTACAGCGCCGACAACACGGTGGGCAACGCCCTCGAGACCGCCGAATGGATGGCGCGCGAAGGGTTCTCGTCGTTGCGCCTGGTCACCGCCCAATACCATATGCGGCGCAGCCTGCTGGAATTCGACGCCGCGATGCCCGAGGTGCGGGTGATCCCCCATCCGGTGTTTCCAGAATCGGTCAAGCAGGATTGGTGGCGTTGGCCCGGCACCGCCAGCCTGATCGCCACCGAATACAACAAATACCTGGTGGCCCGCCTGCGCCACCTCGCCGATCCGCCTAGGAAATCGCTATGATCCTCATCCGCTCGTTGGCTTTCCAAGCGCTGTTCCTGACCTGGACGCTGGCGCTCAGCCTGCTTTACCTGCCGCTGCTGGCCGGGCCGCGCCGGGTGTTGGTGGGGGCGGCGCGGTTGTGGCTGGCCGGGAATCTTTTCCTGGTGCGGGTGGTGGCCGGACTGTCATGGGAGTTGCGCGGGCGCGAGAACCTGCCGCCCGGCGGCGTGCTGGTCGCCGCCAAGCATCAGTCGGCCTTCGACACCATGATCTTCCACATGCTGCTGGGCGACCCCGCCTTCATCCTGAAGAAGGAGTTGCTGCGCCTGCCCTTCATCGGCTGGTACTTGAGCCGCCATCGCATGATCGCCATCGACCGCAAGGCCGGCATCCGCGCCCTGAAGCAGATGGCCGCCGAGGCCAAGGACGCCGCCGCCGAGGGCCGTCAGGTGGTGATCTTCCCCGAAGGCACGCGCACCGCGCCGGGCGACACGGCGCCTTATCATTCGGGCGTGGCGATGCTATACGACGCGCTGGGCGTGCCGGTGGTGCCGGTGGCGCTGAATTCCGGCCTGTTCTGGGCGCGCGAAAGCATCTTGCGGCGGCCGGGCCGGGTGGTCGTCGAGATCCTGCCGCCGATCCAGCCGGGCATGGACCGCCGCGCCTTCCTGGCCGACCTGCAAGGGCGCATCGAGGCCGCCACCAACCGGCTGGTCGAAGAGGGCCGCGCCGAATTTCCGCACGCGGCCCCGCCGCGCGCCGAGGTCGCCTGTGGATAACCCTGTGGACGGACTGCGGCGCGATCGCCTCGCGGCCTCGCGAATCAACGGCTTGCACGACGATCCGGATAAGAAACAAATACGGAACGCGCGTCTTGACGCCGATCGGCCCGCGGCCTAGACTTGCCGTGCTAGCCCTTGAACGGGCAGGATTTTTCTCTCAACGGGCGGATTTGACCGCGACTCGGCGGTAAACCGTCGAATCGGCGGCGCGGTGGTCGCCGCGGGAACCAGCGGCGCGGTGGACAACGGCGGAACGGAATGACGGCGGAAACGGGCGGCAGGCAGGCGATCGTGATGTCGGTGTGGCGCGAGAAATATCGCTTCACCCGACTTGATGGCGGCTCGGACGAGCATTCGCCGACCGATTCGCACGCGCGGGTTTGTCGCGGCGTCTACGCCCTGGACCCGCGCCGCGCCGAGTTCGAAGCCGAGGCGCTGGAGGCGATGACCCGCATGGAGTGG
>JADFZP010000337.1 GCA_015232485.1 Alphaproteobacteria bacterium | reverse complement strand
CCCGGCGCTGGCCGGGCCGGCGCCGCCGACCCCCGGCGCGCTGCTGGCCGACGAAAGCGTCGACGAGTTGATCGACATCGACAAGGTCGAGGGCCGTGTGAAGGCGTCGTCGATCCGCAAGATCGGCGAGATCGTCGACAAGCACCCCGACGAGGCGCTCTCCATCATCCGTAGCTGGATGTATCAGGAGACCTGATAGAGTGGCACGCGTGAAGGAAGATTATCGCAGCCTGACCGGAGCCCAGAAGGCCGCCATGCTCATGCTGGCGCTGGGGGAGGAGCATACCTCGCGTCTGTTCTCGATGATGGACGACGAGGAGATCAAGGAACTTTCGCAGACGATGGCCAATCTGGGCACCGTCAACTCCAGCCTGATCGAACGCCTGTTCGTCGAATTCGCGGACCAGATCTCGTCGACCGGCTCGCTGGTCGGTTCGTACGAGAGCACCGAGCGGCTGCTGTTCAAAAGCCTGCCGCGCGACCGCGTCGACAGCATCATGGAGGAAATCCGCGGCCCGGCCGGCCGCACCATGTGGGACAAGCTGGGCAACGTCAACGAGCAGGTCCTGGCCAACTACCTGAAGAACGAATACCCGCAGACCGTCGCCGTCGTGCTGTCGAAGATCAAGGCCGACCACGCCTCGCGCGTTTTGGGGCTGCTGCCCGAGAACTTCGCGATGGAAGTCATCATGCGCATGCTGCGCATGGAGTCGGTGCAGAAGGAAGTGCTGGACGGCGTCGAAAAGACGCTTCGCACCGAGTTCATGAGCAATCTGGCGCGCACCGCCCGGCGCGACGCCCACGAATTGATGGCCGACATCTTCAACAACCTGGACCGCAACACCGAAAACCGCTTCATGAGCGCCCTCGAGGAACGCAACCGCGAATCCGCCGAGCGCATCAAGCAGTTGATGTTCACCTTCGAGGATCTGGTGCGCATCGACGCCTCGGGCATCCAGACCCTGCTGCGCAGCGTCGAGAAGGACAAGCTGGCCACCGCGCTGAAAGGTGGATCGGACGCCATCAAGGACCTGTTCTTCAAGAACATGTCCGAACGCGCCGGCAAGATGCTGCGCGAGGACATGGAGGCCTTGGGACCGGTTCGCCTTCGCGACGTCGACCAAGCCCAGAACGCGATCGTGCAAAGCGCCAAGGAGCTGGCCGCCAGCGGCCAGATCGTCATCTCCGAGGGCCGCGAGGAAGACGAGTTGGTGTACTGATGAAGGGCATCCGCAAGTTCCTGTTCGAAACCGACTTCGATGTCCATCACCAGCGGCGCGAAGAGGTCGACGTCAGGGCGGTCGCCGGCATCCAGGTGGGCGATCACCCGCCGCCGCCGCAGGCCACCGAGCCGCCGCCCCCGCCCCCCACCTTCTCCGAGGACGAGTTGGCGACGGCGCGCGAGCACGCCTACGAGCAGGGCCACCGGGCCGGCTTGCAGGAAGCCGAGATGAACTCGAACCGCATGGCCGCGCTCGCCCAGGCCACCATCGCCACCAGGCTGGGCGAGATCGGCAAGCGCCAGGCCGAGGCCAGCGACGACATCGCCCGCGACTCGGTGCGAACCGCCATCGCCGTGATGCGCAAGCTGCTGCCGGATTACCTGCGCCGCCACGCCTCGGACGAAATCGAGGCGCTGGTCTCGGAATGCGTGGCCCACGTGCTGGACGTGCCGCGCATCAACGTCCGCGTCGCCGACTCGATCGCCGATTCGATGCGCGAGCGCCTGGATCTGGCCGTGCAGCAGGTCGGCTTCGAGGGCCGCCTGCTGGTCACCGGCGATGCCCGCCTGCCGCCCGGCGATTGCCGCGTGGAATGGGGCGACGGCGGGGCCGAGCGCGACGGCGCGCGGCTGATGGCCGAGATCGACGCCATTATCGAACGGGCCACGGCGACGGCCCCCACCGCCGCCATCAAGGAGAATTGACATGGCCGACGATTTCGAGCTGAACGACTTCCAGGGCAAGGACGAACGGTCCGACGTTCCCGACGTCCCGCGCTCGGCGCGCGATCTGGAAGCGGTCTACGACATCCCGGTGGCCGTCTCGGCGGTGCTGGGCAAGGCGACCATGCAGGTCAACCAGCTTCTCAAGCTGGGGCGCGGCGCGGTGGTCGAACTGGACCGCAAGGTTGGCGAGGCCATCGACATCTACGTCAACAACCGGCTGGTGGCGCGCGGCGAGGTCGTCGTCGTCGAGGACCGCCTGGGCGTGACGATGACGGAAATCATCAAGACCGACCGGGCCTGAGATCATGGCCGAGGGCACCGACGAGATCGATCTTCCCGGCGCCCGCGCCGGCATCGACCTGGCCACCCTGGCCGGGCTGGCCGGCGCCTTCGTGCTGATCGTCGCGGCGATGGCGTTGGGCGGCTCGCCCCGGGCCTTCGTCGATCTGCCCTCGGTGCTGATCGTGATCGGCGGCACCCTTTCGGTCACCACCATCTGTTTCACCCTGCCCGAAATGGGCCGCGCGGCGCGGGTCGCGGCGGCGGCCATGTTCTTGTCGGTGCGCGATCCCTCGCGGGCCGCCCTGCGCCTCATCAACCTGTCCGAGCGGGCGCGGCGCAACGGCGTGCTGTCCCTGCAGGACGTGCAGCGCGACCTGCACGACGACCCTTTTCTTCACAAGGGGGTCGGCATGATCGTCGACGGACTGCCGGTCGAGGAGATCGAGCCCATCCTGACCCAGGACATCCAATCCACCCATGCCCGCCACCAGCGCGCGGTCAGCGTGCTGCGCAAGGCCGCCGAGGTCTCGCCGGCCATGGGATTGATCGGCACGCTGATCGGGCTGGTGCAGATGCTGTCCAACCTGAACGATCCGACCACCATCGGGCCGAGCATGGCGGTGGCGCTGCTGACCACCTTCTACGGCGCCATCCTGGCTTACATGGTGTTCTCGCCGCTGGCCGCGAAGCTTGAACGCAACTCGGGCGACGAGACGCTGGTCGATCAGATCCAGTTGATCGGGCTGTTGTCGATCGGCCGGCAGGAAAATCCGCGCCGGCTGGAGATGCTGCTCAACAGCGTGCTTCCGCCGTCGAAGCGCGTCCACTACTACGACTGACCCGGAAGGCGCGGAGGCTCCCCATGCGACTCCTCATCATCGGCTCACTGGACGGGCAGATCGGCGCGGCGAGCCGGATCGCCATGGCGCGCGGCGCCAAGGTCATGCACGCGACCGACGTCGAAGGCGGGCTCGAGGCGATCCGCTCGGGCCAGGGCGCCGACATGGTGATGATCGACGTTCGCCTGGACATCAAATTGCTGATCGACGCGCTGGCCAACGAACGCATCACCATGCCGGTGGTGGCCTGCGGGGTGAGCACCGACACCGGGGCCGCCGTGCGCGCCATCAAGGCGGGCGCCAAGGAATACATCCCGCTGCCGCCCGACCCCGACCTGATCGCGGCGGTGCTGGCCGCCGTCACCGCCGAAAGCCACCAACTGGTGTTCCGCGACCCGCGCATGGCGCAGGCGTTGCGCATGGCCGAGCAGGTCGCGCCGTCCGAGGCGTCGATCATGATCACCGGCGAGTCGGGCACCGGCAAGGAGCTGATGGCCCGCTTCGTCCATCGCAAAAGCCGCCGCGCCAATGGCCGCTTCGTCGCGGTGAACTGCGCGGCGATCCCCGAGAACCTGCTGGAAAGCGAGTTGTTCGGCCACGAGAAGGGCGCCTTCACCGGCGCCGTGGCGCGGCGCATCGGCCGCTTCGAAGAGGCCAATGGCGGCACGCTGCTGTTGGACGAAATCTCGGAAATGGACGTGCGCCTGCAAGCCAAGCTGCTGCGCGCCGTGCAGGAACGCGAGATCGACCGGGTCGGCGGCAACAATCCGGTCAAGGTCGACGTCCGCCTGCTCGCCACCACCAACCGCAATCTGGAAGAAGAGGTCAGGAAGGGCAACTTCCGCGACGACCTGTATTTCCGCCTGAACGTCGTCACGCTGGCGATCCCGCCCTTGCGCGACCGCCCGCTCGACATCGAGGCGCTGGCCGTTCATTTCATCAAGAAATACAGCGAGGTCAACTGCCTTCCCTATCGCACCCTGTCGGCCGCGGCCAAGCAGATGCTGCTGCGCCACGGCTGGCGCGGCAACGTGCGCGAGCTTGAGAACACCATGCACCGCGCCGTCCTGCTGGCCGGCGGCGACGACATCGGCCCCGACGCGATCATCCTGACCGGCGCCGGCGCGCAACCCTCGCCCGCCGCCAGTCTGGCCGCCACCGCCGCCGCCGACACCT
>JADFZP010000336.1 GCA_015232485.1 Alphaproteobacteria bacterium | reverse complement strand
GAAACCCGCCGTGCCGATCGCCATGGCTCGCTGCGGCGTCAGGCCACGCGGCAGCGGCACCAGCCAGTCGCTTTTGACCCGCGCCTTGCCGGCATAGCCGCCCCAGTGCAACTCCCCCACCCGCCAGCCGGTCACGATCACCCGATCGCCCGGCCGCCATGCCGGCGAGTTCGAACTTTCCACCTCGCCCGCGAAATCGACGCCGGGAACGTGCGGATAGCTGCGCACCAGCCGGCCCAGCCCGTTCAGGATCAGGCCGTCCTTGTAGTTCAGGGTGGAGTGGCTGACCCGCACCGTGACGTCGCCCGCGGGCAACGCCGCGTCGTCAAGTTCCTCGATCGCGGCGTGAACCTTGCCATCCGCCTCGGTCAGCAGCAGGGCCTTGAAACCGTCGGGCATCGTCGTCCTCCCTCGTTCGCTTTGGTCCTACCATAATACCGGGGCGCGCATAAAAAAAGCCGGCCCCCTTTCGAGGGCCGGCTTCTTCAGCGTCGTGAACTCACTTCTCGAAATAGATCTCGACGCGGCGGTTCTTCGCCTCGGCCTTGTTGTCGCCGGTGGCGACGGCGGGCTTCATCTCGCCAGCGGCCTTGACGTCCAGCACCTTGGCGGCGACGCCCTTGGCGTTCAGCGCCTTCGACACGACGTCGGCCCGCGAGGCGGCCAGCTTGTCGTTGTACATGTTGGTGCCGGCGGTGTCGGTGTGGCCGGTGACATAGACGTTGAGCGGGCTGATCTCCTTCTGCGCCATCGACGCGTCGGCGATCACCTTCTCGGAGGCCGGGGTCAGAACGTTCTTGTCAAAGTCGAAATAGATGATGAACGTCTTGACGATCTTCGGCTTCGCCTTGGCGACGCAGTCCGGCATCGCCTTCATGAAGCCGTCACGGGCCTGGGCGATGTGATCGGCCTGATGGCCTTCCTCTTGCTGCTCCATCCAATGCTCGAGCCAAGTCTGGGCGCGCGCGCAGGCGTCCGGCGCCTCTTTCGGCGCGGGGGTGCCCAGGGCGGCGACCAGCTTGAGGTGGCCGGCTTCGATCTCGCCGGCCTTGTCCTTGTCCAGCGAGCGCTCGGCGGGCTTCTGGGGCTGCGAGGCGGTGCCGGCGGCGGCCATACGGGCGCGATCGATGAAGAAATCGACCGAGTCCCAATCGACTTCGCCGACTTCGAAGTTGGCGCGCTCGACATAGCGCTTGTGCAGGGCCTGCGTGAAGGCGTCACCGCCCGGCTTCATCGCCGAAATGCCGGCCACGTCGTAGTTGCTGGTGCTGCAGGCGCCGAGAAGGCCAACGGCCCCAAGCGCGACGAAACGGACGAGATGCTTCATGCTTCCCCCTGGCAACCGGCCCACGACCGGCTAAATGCTGGAATTGATAAAGAAGGTATACTCCTTTCGATTAGGGTCGGCAATCTCGCGGCGCGTCGATAGCTACAGTGGGCCGCACTCCTGAAACATCACCGGCCGGCCGGCCGCGTCGCCGATCAACTGGCCGTCATGCATCACGACGCGCCCGCGCAGGATGGTGGCGATCGGCCAGCCGATCGCCTTGAAGCCGTCGAACGGCGTCCAGCCGCAACGGCTGGCGATCCAGGAGTTGGTGATGGTGCGTCTGGCGGCCAGATCGACCAGCGTGAAGTCGGCGTCGTAGCCCACCGCCACCCGCCCCTTGCGGGCCACGCCGTACAGCCGCGCCGGGCCGGCGCTGGTCAGATCGACGAATCGTTGAAGCGACAGCCTGCCCTCGGCGACGTGGGTCAGCATGACCGGCACCAAGGTTTGCACGCCGGGCATGCCCGAGGGGCTTTGCGGATAGGGCTTGGACTTTTCGTCCAGGGTGTGCGGCGCGTGGTCCGAGCCGATGCAGTCGACCACCCCCTGGTCGAGGGCGCGCCACAGCGCCAAGCGGTGCGACTCGTCGCGGATCGGCGGGTTCATCTGGGCCAGGGTGCCCAGGCGGTCATAGCATTCGGGTCCGGCCAGGGTCAGGTGCTGCGGCGTCACCTCGACGCTGGCCAGGTCGCGATGCCGGGCCAACAGCGCCATTTCCTCGGCGGTGGTGACGTGCAGGACGTGAACCCGCCGTCCCGTCGCCTCGACAAGGCGCAGCAGGCGGCTGGTGGCGCGCAGGGCGGTCTCGGCGTCGCGCCATTCGGGGTGCATGCGCGGATGCGCGCCGCCGTCGACCAGCGCCTTGCGCTCGACCAGCCGGGCCTCGTCCTCGGCGTGGACGGCGACGCGGCGGAAGCCGGAACGCAGCACGGCGCGCACCGCCTCGTCCTCGGCGACCAGCAGCGAGCCGGTCGACGAGCCCATGAACACCTTGACCCCGGCGCAGCCGGGCAGTCGCTCCATCTCGGCCAGCGACTCGATGTTTTCGGCGGCGGCGCCCACGAAGAACGCGTGATCGACCCAGGCGCGGCCGGCGGCGCGGGCCAGCTTGTCGGCCAGCGCCTCGGGCGTGGTGGTGGTCGGCTTGGTGTTGGGCATCTCGAACACCGCCGTGACGCCGCCCAGGGCGGCCGCCGCCGTGCCGGTGGCGAGATCCTCCTTGTGCTCGAAGCCGGGCTCGCGCAGATGCACCTGGCTGTCGATCACGCCGGGCAGGACGTGCAGGCCGGTGGCGTCGAAGTCCAATTCCGCCGAGCCGGGCACCGCGCCGATCGCCGCGATGCGCCCGTCGCGCACGCCGATGTCGGCCAAGCCGATCCCCGCCGCCGTGACGACGGTTCCGTTGCGCAGAATCAGGTCGTAGCGGTCAGGCATGGCGGGTGCTCCTCAGGCCCAGATCGATTCGAAGTCGGCCGCGGCGTCGTCCCAGCTTCGGCGCGAGCCGGTCCTGGCCGCCTGGTTCATCGACCAGAACATGGTGTCGTCGGTCAACAGCAGGCGGGCGACATTGGCGAAAGCGGCCTCGTCGGGAACGATATGGCCGGTTTCGCCATCGCGCAGCCTTTCCGGCGCGGCGCCCAGCGGACGGGCCACCGCCGGCAGGCCGGCCGCCTGCGACTCGGTCAACGTGAAGCAGCCCAGATCGTCGGCGTGGCCGGGATGGAGGTGGACGCGGGCCATCCGGTACTCCTCGGCCATGCCGCCGTCGTTGCGCGGCTTGCGGATCACCACCCCATCGGCCTTGGCCGCCAGGGCGCGGGCCAGCACCGGGCGCACCGCCTCGGGCACCTCTTCGCCCTGGGCGCCCTTGTCGAGGATCGCCGAGAAGACGTGCAATTCGGCCTGGGGAACCTGGGGCCTGATCTGGCCGCGCCACAGCTCGATCAGCCAGTCGAGGCCGTGCGACGGATGGATGGTGGCCACGGCGCGCGGCGGCGCGCACGGCTCGGTCGGCGCGTCGAGCAGATATTCCGGCCGGATGCCCGGCATCACCGGCGCGGCGGGCAGCCAGTTGCTCCACTGGGTCTTTTGGATGCGGCCGACCAGCGCCAGACGGGGCCGGAACGATTCGAGGATCTTGCGATTGGCCGGCTGGTCGAGATAGCGCGGCGGCGCGGTCACCCACAGCAGCCGTTTGCCGCTTTGGCGCACCGCGTCGAGCAGCGCCGGCTTGCGGAAGGCGATCAGCACGTCGGTTTGGGCGGGCCGGGGCTCGTCCCAGGGCAGCCACTGGGCGCCCTCGACCACCAGCCGGTAGCGGCAGCGATTGATCGCCGTCACCTGATGGCCGCGGCGCACCAGGGCGCCGGGCAGGCTGGCGAATGCCTTCTCGGGACCGCCAAGCGGCTGACCCGAGGGCGTGAACCCGTCGAACGGGATGGAATCGTCGATCAGGGTGATGCGCATCGCCAAGTTTATACGGGCGACATCCACCCTTGCCAAGCGCCACCCTCCGGTCCAACCTTTCGCATCACGGCATGGAGAGGATTTCGATGAGCGACCGGCGAGCGATCCCCCTCGAACAGCGCGGCGTCCTGGCCGTGACCGGCGAGGATGCCCGCGCCTTCCTGCAAGGGCTGACCTCGAACGACGTCAACCGCGTGGCCGCCGACCGCGCCCTGTGGTCGGCGCTGCTGACCCCCCAGGGCCGCTTCCTGTTCGAGTTCTTCATGGTCGAGCACGATGGCGCCCTGCTGCTGGAATGCGAGACGGCGCGCCGCGACGATCTGCTGCGCAAGCTGTCGATGTACAAGCTGCGCTCGAAGGTCGGCGTGGCCAAGCGCGACGACCTGTCCGTCTTCGCCCTGATCGGCGAGGGCTCCGCCCAGGCGCTGGGGCTGCCCGACGAGGCGGGCGCCGCCGCCCC
>JADFZP010000335.1 GCA_015232485.1 Alphaproteobacteria bacterium | reverse complement strand
GGCGATGGCTCGGCCGGCCGGTTCATGGCGCGCAAGGCGTCAAGGCCGACCGTGCCCCGGGGCAGGAACGGCGTCTCGGTGCGGGGCAGATTGGCCAGACCGGCGGGCATGCTGGCCAGGGCGTCCTTCCCACGCGCCGTCATCGCGTCGGCGATCGGATCGCCCGGCCGGGCCGCGACGAACACGCCGTTCAGCGCGAGCCGCAGATTACCCACGCCGAGTTCGGCAAGCTCGCGCCGGGTGCGCTCGGCCTCGCGCAGGGCCGATCGCTCGGGGCGGGCGACCAGCACCACCGCGGTGGTCGCCGGGTCGGACAACTGGGCGACGGTGGCGGCGTACAGCGCCTTTTGCGCCTCCAGCCCGGCCAGCGGCCCCAGGCACGAGGCGCCGCCGGTCGACGAGGCGATGAACTCGGTCCACGCCGAGGGCAAGGTCAGCAGGCGCAAGGTGTGCCCGGTGGGGGCCGTGTCGAAAACCACGTGGTCAAAGGCGGCGGTGGCGGCCGGATCGCCCAGCAGCTTGGCGAATTCGTCGAAGGCGGCGATCTCGACCGTGCAGGCGCCCGAGAACTGCTCCTCCATGCTGGCGATGGCGGCCGACGGAAGGATGCCCCGATAGGGGCCGACCATGCGCTCGCGGTAATCGCCAGCCGCCGCCTCGGGGTCGATGTTCAATGCCCACAAGCCCGGCACGCCATCGATCGGCGTGGGCCGCGGCGACAGCGCGGTTCCCAGCACCTCGTCCAGATTGGACGCCGGATCGGTGCTGACGATCAGCACTCGGGCGCCGCCCTCGGCCAGGGCCAGTCCGGTCGCGCAGGACAGCGAGGTCTTGCCCACCCCGCCCGAGCCGGTGAAGAACAGATGCCGGGTTTGGACGATCGGCAACATCAGCAACAGCCCGATTTGGGCGAACAGCACGACTTGACCAAGCCCAGCTTGGCCGCCAGTTGGTCGCGCGACAAATGGATGCCGGTCGAGACGATGCGGCCGTCGACGGCGATGATCGGCAGGCGGTCGAGGCCCGCCTCCAACTCCTTGACCACCGCCGGATTGGCGGCGAAGGCCTGCGGCTCTTGGCCCAGATTGTAACGCCGCACCGTCACGCCCTGCTCGGCCACCCATTTCAGGTCGGCGGCGAAGGCGACCAGCGCCGGATCGACCTGGGGGCCGCACACGCCGGTCGAGCAGCACATGGCGGGATCGTAGACGTCCAACGTCTTGTTCATCGTTTCGCTCCTTCGTACCAATCCTTGGACCCGTTGACGATGCGCACCACCGACAGCATCACCGGCACCTCGATCAGGACGCCGACGACGGTCGCCAGGGCGGCGCCCGACTGGAAGCCGAACAGGCTGATCGCGGCGGCGACCGCCAGCTCGAAGAAATTCGAGGCGCCGATCAGCGCCGACGGCCCCGCCACGCAATGGGCGACGCCCAGCTTGCGGTTGAGCAGATAGGCGAGTCCACTGTTGAAATAGACCTGGATGGTGATCGGCACCGCCAGCATCAGGATGACCAGCGGCTGGGCGATGATCTGCTCGCCCTGGAACCCGAACAGCAGCACCAGCGTGGTCAGCAGCGCCAGCAGCGACAACGGACCCAGCCGGTCCAGCGTCACCGCCAGCGAGCGGCGCGCCAGCAGCGCCTTGCGCCAAGCTTGCGCGACGATCACCGGCACCACGATGTAAAGGACCACCGACAGCAGCAGCGTGTCCCAGGGCACCACGATCGACGACAGGCCCAGCAGCAGCCCGACGATCGGCGCGAAGGCCACCACCATGATGGCGTCGTTGAGCGCCACCTGCGACAGGGTGAAATGCGGCTCGCCATTGGTCAGGTTGGACCACACGAACACCATGGCGGTGCAGGGCGCGGCGGCCAGCAGGATCAGCCCGGCGATGTAGCTGTCGATCTGGTCGGCGGGCAGATAGGGGCGGAACAGCGTGGCGACGAACACCCAGCCCAGCAAGGCCATCGAGAACGGCTTGACCGCCCAGTTGATGAACAAGGTGACGCCGATGCCCTTCCAGTGCTCCTTGACCTGGTGCAGGGCGCCGAAATCGATCTTCAGCAGCATCGGGATGATCATCAGCCAGATCAGCACCGCCACCGGCAGGTTGACCTGGGCGACCTCCATGCGGCCGATGGCGTGGAACGGCGCCGGCAGGAAATGGCCCAAGCCCACGCCGGCCACGATGCACAACCCGACCCACAGGGTCAGATAGCGCTCGAACACGCCCATCGGCGCGGCCTTGGCGGCCACCTCGCATTGCGCCGACATCAGATTCCCCCCGCCTCGATCAGCGTGCGGATTCTGGCCTCGATCATGCCATAGACCGCGCGGAACGCCGCCAAGCGTTGCTCAACCGTGCCCTCGGCGGCGGCCGGGTCGGGAAAGCCGATATGAAGCTTCGAGGGATGGCCCGGCCACACCGGGCAGACTTCGCCGGCCGCGTTGTCGCAGACGGTGATCACCAGATCCATCCGGGGCGCGTCGGGCCGCGCGAACTCGTCCCACGATTTCGAGCGCAGCCCCTCGACCGAGTGGCCCTTTTCCCGAAGGATGTCGAGGCTTAGCGGATTGACCTTGCCGGTCGGGTGGCTGCCGGCGCTGTAGGCCCGCCACTTGCCGCCGCCCAGGTCGTTGATCAGGCATTCCGCCAGCACGCTGCGGGCGCTGTTGCCGGTGCACAGGACCAGCACGTTGATGGGCTCGTCGGCCATGGCTTTCATTCCTTCGTGGTGAACGCGCTTCGGCCCTGGTCGCACAGCGTTCGCAGCGGAACCGCGTTGACCATCGCCAGCACCCGCCGGTCGTTGGCCGTGGTCGGATCATCCGCCAGCGACGCGCCGACCAGGGCGAGGAAGCGCGGGGCATAGGGGTTGAGATCGCGATCGGCGCGCCGGTAATAGACCCACTTGCCGTCCCGCCGCTGTTGCAGCAGGCCGGCGGTCTTCAGCATCGCCAAATGTTTCGAGACGGTGGCGGGCGCCAAATCCAGCACGGCGGTGATCTGGCAAACGCACAACTCGCCGCATTCCAGCAGTTTCAGGATGCGCACCCGATTGGGGTCGGCGATGGCTTTGGCCACGGTTTCGAACGTCTCGATCATCGGGCGACGATGGCATCATTTCGTCAAAATGGAAAGTGATACATTCATGACGGTTCCACCCTCCATCGGGGGAATTGACACCCCGGCCAATCGTCGCGACCTCCCCCCATATGACGACTTATCGCGATTCGCTGCCGCAGCTTGACCGCAGCCCGTTTCTCACCGATGGCGGGCTGGAAACCACGCTGGTCTTCCACCAGGGCCTCGACTTGGCCTGTTTCGCGGCCTTTCCGCTGATCCGCGACGCGGCGGGGCGCCAGACGCTGCGGCGCTATTTCGAGCCCTATCTGGACACCGCCCGCGAATGGGATCTGGGCTTCGTGCTCGACACGCCGACATGGCGGGCCAATCCCGACTGGGGCGCCAAGCTGGGCTATTCGGACCTGGAACTGGCGGCGGTCAATCGCGTCTCGGTGGCCTGGGCGCGGGATTTGCGCGACGAGTTCGCCACAACCACCACGCCGATCGTCATCGACGGCGTGATCGGCCCGCGCGGCGACGGCTACCGCGCCGACCAGCGAATGGACGCCGACCAGGCGCGACGCTATCACGAGACCCAGATCGCCGTGTTCCGCGACACCGACGCCGACATGGTCACCGCGATGACCATCACCTACGCCGACGAGGCGATCGGCATCGCCCTTGCGGCCCGCGAGCACGGCATCCCGGCGGTGATCTCGTTCACCGTCGAAACCGACGGAAGCCTGCCCTCGGGGGAAGCGCTGGGCGACGCCATCCAGCGCGTCGACGCCGCCACCGGTTCGTCGCCCGCCTATTACATGATCAACTGCGCCCACCCCACCCACTTCGCCGAGGTGGTGGCCAAGGGCGGCGCCTGGACGCAGCGGCTGCGCGGCATCCGCGCCAACGCCTCGGCCAAAAGCCACGCCGAACTCGACGCCGCCGAGGATCTGGATTCCGGCGACCCCGCCGATCTGGCCCGCCGTTACCGCGAGTTGCGGGGCGGGCTCGATCGGCTGGCGGTGCTCGGCGGCTGCTGCGGCACCGACCACCGCCACATCCAGGCGATCCGCGACGCTTGCGTCAATCCCGCCGCCGGTAATGCGCCGTCATGAACTGCCGCCAGGTGCCGTCGTCGGTCAGCACGGCCGAGGTCAGCACGCGGTGGTCGTCGCTCTCGA
>JADFZP010000334.1 GCA_015232485.1 Alphaproteobacteria bacterium | reverse complement strand
CATGTCCGACTTAGTAGCGGTAGGCTTCCGGCTTGAAGGGGCCTTCGGCGCCGACGCCGATGTAGGTGGCCTGCTTCTCGGTCAAGGTGGTCAGCTTGACGCCGATCTTGGCGAGGTGCAGGCGGGCGACCTTCTCGTCCAGGTGCTTGGGCAGCACATAGACCTTGCGCTCGTACTTCTCGGCGTTCTTCCACAGCTCGATCTGGGCCAGCACCTGGTTGGTGAAGCTGGCGCTCATCACGAAGCTGGGGTGGCCGGTGGCGCAGCCCAGATTGACCAGACGGCCCTCGGCCAGCACCAGCAGGCGCTTGCCGTCGGGGAACTCGACCTCGTCGACCTGCGGCTTGACGTTGTGCCACTTGTAGTTCCGCAACGAGGCGATCTGAATTTCGCTGTCGAAATGGCCGATGTTGCAGACGATGGCGCGGTCCTTCATCTGGCGCATGTGGTCCAGCGTGATGACGTCGACATTGCCGGTGGCGGTGACGAAGATGTCGCCCAGCGAGGCGGCCTCGTCCATGGTCAGGACCTGATAGCCCTCCATGGCGGCCTGCAGCGCGCAGATCGGGTCGATCTCGGTGATCATGACGCGGGCGCCCTGGCTGCGCAGGCTGGCGGCCGAGCCCTTGCCCACGTCGCCATAGCCGGCGACCACGGCGACCTTGCCGGCCAGCATCACGTCGGTGGCGCGCTTGATGCCGTCGACCAGGCTTTCGCGGCAGCCGTACAGATTGTCGAACTTCGACTTGGTGACCGAGTCGTTGACGTTGATGGCGGGGACCAGCAGCTTGCCGTCACGGGCCATCTCGTACAGGCGATGCACGCCGGTGGTGGTCTCCTCGGAGATGCCGCGCACGTCCTTCAGCATCTCGGGATACTTCTCGTGCAGGATCTGGGTCAGGTCGCCGCCGTCGTCCAGAATCATGTTCGGAGTCCAGCCGCCGGGACCGCGGATGGTCTGCTCGATGCACCACCAGAACTCCTCCTCGCTTTCGCCCTTCCAGGCGAAGACGGGGATGTTGGCCGCCGCGATGCCCGCCGCCGCCTGGTCCTGGGTCGAGAAGATGTTGCAAGACGACCAGCGCACCGTGGCGCCCAGGGCCGTCAGGGTCTCGATCAGCACCGCCGTCTGGATGGTCATGTGCAGGCAGCCGGCGATGCGGGCGCCGGCCAGCGGCTTCGAGGCGCCGTATTCCTCGCGCAAAGCCATCAGGCCGGGCATCTCGGTCTCGGCGATGGCGATTTCCTTGCGGCCCCAATCGGCCAGCGCGATGTCGGCAACCTTGTAGTCGGTGAAGCTCATTCGAAACTCCTGGAACGTGCGCGGCGGCGCGCGCGTGAACGCATCGGGCCGCCCTATAGCAGCCCGTGACGGCCTGGGCAAGCCCGGGCCGGGCGGGTTTAAGCGGGGAAGGGCCGGCGAAACGCCGCGCTTCAGCGCGGCGCCATCACCATCACCATCTGGCGCCCTTCGACCCTGGGGAACTGTTCCACCTTGGCGAACTCGTCGAGTTCGGCCCGCACGCGGTCCAGCACCTTGAGACCGAGATCCTGATGCGCCATTTCACGGCCGCGGAAGCGCAGGGTGACCTTGACCTTGTCACCTTCCTCGAGGAACTTCTTCATGCTGCGCATCTTGACCTGATAGTCGTTGTCGTCGATGTTTGGACGCAGCTTGATTTCCTTGACCTCGATGACCTTCTGCTTCTTGCGGGCCTCGTTCTTCTTCTTCTGGGTTTCGTACTTGAACTTTCCGAAATCCAGAATCTTGCAGACCGGCGGATCGGCGTTGGGTGACACCTCGACAAGGTCGAGACCGGCTTCTCGTGCTCGGTCGAGACCGTCACGCAGGGAGACGACGCCCACCATTTCCCCATCTTCGTCGATGAGGCGAATGCTTCGAACGTCGATTTCGTTGTTGACTCGCGGCCCCTCCCGATTTGGCGGCGCGGAAACAGGTGGTCTGGCTATGGGACGATGCTCCATCTCATGAGAAAAACACGAACGGCCCGCCCCCCGCGGGCACGTCCCTTCCGTCAGGCCGGCGGAGCGGCCTCGCTTGAAAGTGTATCCAGGGCGTCCCTGAGCGCAAGAACTTCTTGGTCCTTGCCGCCCAGACGCCGCATGGCGACCGCCCCCGTCTCGGCCTCGCGCTTGCCGACCACCAGCATGATCGGCACCTTGGCGACGCTGTGCTCGCGCACCTTGTAGTTGATCTTTTCGTTGCGCAGATCGGTTTCGACCCTGATCCCGCGCGCCCGCAAGGCGGCGGCCACGTCGCGCGCCCAGGCGTCGGCGTCTTGGGTGATGGTCGCCACGACCACCTGCAAGGGCGCCAGCCACAACGGAAATTTGCCCGCGTAGTGTTCGATCAGGATGCCGGTGAAGCGTTCCAGCGAGCCGAACAACGCCCGGTGCAGCATGACCGGCGCGTGCCGCTGGCCGTCCTCGCCGACATAGGCCACGTCGAAGCGGGCCGGCAGGTTCAAATCGACTTGCAAGGTGCCGCATTGCCAATCGCGGCCGATCGCGTCCCGCAGCACGAATTCCAGCTTGGGTCCGTAAAAGGCGCCTTCGCCGGGGTTGACCCCGTACTCCAAGCCCATCGATTCGACCGCGTTGCGCAGGGCCGATTCGGTGGTGTCCCAAATCTCGTCCGAGCCGATGCGCTTTTCCGGCCGGTCGGAAAACTTGATGCGCACGTTCTCGAAGCCGAAATCGCGGTAGATGTCCATGATCAGGCTGACCACGATGCGGCATTCCGCTTCCATCTGCTCGGGCGCGCAGAAGATGTGGGCGTCGTCCTGGGTGAAGGCGCGCACCCGCATCAGGCCGTGCAGGGCGCCCGACGGCTCGTAGCGGTGAACCTTGCCGAATTCGGCCATGCGCATCGGCAGTTCGCGATAGCTTTTCAGGCCCTGCTTGAAGACCTGGATGCCGCCGGGACAGTTCATCGGCTTGATGCAGAAGACGCGCTTGTCCTCGGTCTCGGTGGTGTACATGTGCTCGCGGAAGGTCTGCCAATGGCCGGACGTCTCCCACATCGAGCGGTCCATCACCTCGGGGGTGTTGATCTCGACGTAGTCGGCGGCGTTCTGGCGCTTGCGCATGTAGTCGATCAGGCACTGGAACAGGGTCCAGCCCTTGGGGTGCCAGAACACCGCGCCCGGCGCCTCCTCCTGGAAATGGAACAGGCCCATTTCGCGGCCCAGGCGGCGGTGGTCGCGCTTCTCGGCCTCCTCCAGCATGGTCAGGTAGGCGTCAAGCTGCTTCTGGTCGCCCCAGGCGGTGCCATAGATGCGCTGAAGCATCTCGTTGCGCGAATCGCCGCGCCAATAGGCGCCGGCCAGCTTGGTCAGCTTGAAGGCGTTGCCCAGCTTGCCGGTGGACGGCAGATGCGGCCCGCGGCACAGGTCGACGAAGGCGCCCTGGCGATACAGGGTGATCGGCTGGCCGGCGGGAATCGAGCCGATGATCTCGGCCTTGTACGTCTCGCCTAAGCCCAGGAAGAAGGCCACCGCCTCGTCGCGGTCCCAGGTCTCGACGACGATCTTCTCGTCGCGGGCGACGATCTCGCGCATGCGCGCCTCGATCACCGCCAGATCCTCGGGCGTGAAGGGGGTGGGGCGCGAAAAGTCGTAATAGAAGCCGTTCTCGATCGACGGGCCGATGGTGACCTGGGTCTCGGGGAACAGTTCCTTGACCGCCTCGGCCATGACATGCGCCGCGTCGTGGCGCAGCAGGTCCAGCGCGTCGGGGTCCTTGGTCGTGACGATCGCGACCCGGGTGTCGCGGTCGATCATGGTGTCCAGGTCGCGCATGGTGCCGTCGATACGGATCGCCAGGGCGGCCTTGGCCAGGCCGGCCCCGATGCTTTGGGCCAATGCGGCGCCCGATACGGGCTGCTCGAACTCACGGACGCTGCCATCGGGCAGGGTGATGCGGATCATGGGATGCTTGCTCGTCGGTTCCCGGAAGGAGGCGCGAATCTAGAGGTATTCGCGATCGAGTTCAAGGCGGCGGACCCGCCTCTGACGCATGTCCAACCAGCGCATCGGGATTCTCGGCGTCGATCACCCTTCGGGCGACCTCCCAGCCGAAGCCGGCCCGGCCCATCGTGGCGAGGTCGCGTTGGCGCGAATCGGCCCGCGCCGCCTCGGCGCGGAACGGCCCCAGCCGGCGGCGGCGGGCCAGATTGACGGCGGCCTCGAAGTCGGCCTCGAAGCCCAGGGCCTCTACGGCGCCCTCGACCACCTCGGCCTCGACGCCGCGCGACGCCAGCTTCATGCGGATGGCG
>JADFZP010000333.1 GCA_015232485.1 Alphaproteobacteria bacterium | reverse complement strand
CAGAAGGCGTTGCGGCTGCGGACCGTGGCGACCTCGTCGACCGCCGCGCAGGCGGCGCCGGCCGAGCGCAACGCGGCCTCGCCCGATTTGGGCGAGACGAAGGTGTCGCCGTCTAGTTCGACGCATCCCTCCAAGGGGATCGCCGCCATCACGGCGTCGAGATGGGCCTGGGTGTGGGCGCGCAGGATCTGCTCGGCGGTCGCCAGGGGCGCTTCCTCGCGCGGCAGATACATGAACTCCTCGCGATCGAGGATGTGGCCGATGGCGCGCAGCCGGTCGGCGGATTCGGGATGGAACTCGCCAGTGTCGTGTTCCAGGCAGACCGGATGGCTGTAGATCACCGTCGAGGACAAGATGTCGTTTCCCGCCAGTTCGAACCGGGAACGATCATAGGTCTTCGCGGGCCGACCTGAAAGGCTTCGTCTGGACGCCAAAGAGGCCGCTTGTCTGAGCGGCCTCTCGCTAGTCGTCGCCATGTCCCACCCGAAAACTCGGATGAGTTTGGGGGTGGGACGGCATGGGGCCATTGGTATCGCAACTCAAGGGAATCGTGATCGCCATGTCTCCTTTTCGGCTGGATGCGGGCGTCCTTCGTAAACCATAACTGAGCCCGATCGTCGGGTTTGTCAAGCCGAAATTGGAGACATTCCAGGTTGAAGCGCCTCGCGCAAGGCCGCCCTGCGATTTTGGCGGCTATCCCCTGCCATTCGGTTGGGCCACTATGCCCTTTGGTCAATATGTCCGGAGGGCCTCGATGCAGATCGCCCAACAGCGATTCGATTCCGTTCCCACGTCCGACGCCCTTCGCCCGCTGGGCGAAATGCGGCCCGATCTGGTCCTGGTGTTCGGCTCGGTGGCCCATTTCGCGGCGCCCGGCTTCTCGGATGGCCTGCGCCAAAGCTTCCCCGATTCCAGCGTGGTGGGGTGCAGCACGGCCGGCGAGATCACCCGCCGGGGCGTCGACAACGGAAGCTGCGTGGTCACCGCCATCCGCTTCGCCGGCACGCCGGTTCGGGTGGCCGAGGCGCCGCTGACCGGCATCGAGGGCTCGTTCGCTTCGGGCGAGGATCTGGCCCGCCGGCTGGCGGGGCCGGGGTTGGCCGGGGCCTTGGTGTTCGGGCGCGGCCTGGGCATCAATGGCAGCGCGCTGATCGACGGCATGGCCTCGGTGCTGGGCGCCGACTTGCCGATCTCGGGCGGGCTGGCCGGCGACGACGGCGCCTTCCAGCGCACCTTGATCCTGACCCCCTCGGGGGTGTTCGACGACCGCGTGGTGGCGATCGGCTTCTTCGGCGGGCGGCTGCGCCTGGGCCACGGCTCGTTCGGCGGATGGGAGCCGTTCGGCCCGACCCGCCGCGTCACGCGCGCCGAGGGCAACATCTTGTTCGAACTCGACGGCGAGCCGGCGCTCAACATCTACAAGCGCTATCTTGGCGAATACGCCAAGGATCTGCCCGCCTCGGGCCTTTTGTTCCCCTTCGAGATGCTGGACGAGGGCCACGCCCGCGTCGGTCTGATCCGCACCATCTTAGGCATCGACGAGGCGGCCGGCAGCCTGATCCTGGCCGGCGCCATCGATCCTTCGGGCTATCTGCGGCTGATGCACGCCAGCCCCGACGCCCTGGTCCAAGGCGCCGAGCAGGCCGCGCGCACCGCCGCGCCGGGCGACCGGGGCGACGCCCCGGCCCTGGCGGTGCTGGTCAGTTGCGTCGGCCGCAAGCTGGTGATGGGCGACCAGGTCGACGACGAGATCGACGCCGTGGTCGAGCATCTGGGCGAGGCCGTCACCGTGGCCGGGTTCTACTCCTATGGCGAGATCTGCCCGACCCGCGGCGGGTCCGATTGCCGACTGCACAACCAGACCATGACGGTCACCCTGCTGGCCGAGGACTGAAGCCCATGCACCGCCTTCTGTCGGGCCAGCTTCGCCGCGCGCTCGGCTTCCGCTCGCCCGAGGAGTTGGCCGAGGCGATCGCGGCGTTGCGCGCCGCCGCCGAGCGGGACGGGCTTGATGGTCCCGGCCGGCTGCTCGCCGATGGCTTGGGCGATCTGTTCGAGCGCATCGACCGCAGCTACGAGCAGGTCGATCGCGATCTGATCCTGCGCAGCCGCAGCCTGCAACTCAGCTCCGAGGAGTTGCTGGCCGCCAACGACCGGCTGCGCGACGAGACCGCCATCCAGGCCCGCGCCATCCACTCGCTACGCGCCATCGCCAACGACCTGCTGGCCGCCGATGGCAAGCCGCCGCTCGACGAGGACGCCAGCGGCCTGGAAAGCTTGGCGGTGCTGATGGCCGATCTGGTCGCCGAGCGCAGCCGCGCCCTGAAGGAGTCGGAGAACCAGAAATTCGCGCTGGACCAGCACGCCATCATCAGCATCACCGATCTGGCCGGCCGCATCGTCTACGCCAACGACAAGTTCTGCGAGATCAGCGGGTTCGGCCGCGACGAACTGCTGGGCCAGCCGCACCGCCTGGTCAATTCCGGGCACCATCCCAAGGCCTTCTTCGCCGGCATGTGGAAAACGATCGTCGCCGGCCAGGTCTGGCACGGCGAGATATGCAACCGCGCCAAGGACGGCACCCCGTATTGGGTGGCCGCCACGGTGGTGCCCTTGATGGATCCGAACGGCCGGCCCGAACGCTACATCGCGATCCGCACCGACATCACCATGCAAAAGCGCATGGAGGAGGATCTGCGCGGCAACCAGCGCTTTCTCCGCGGCATCACCGATTCGATGGGCGAGGGGGTGTTCGCGCAGGACGCCCATGGCCGCCTGACCTTCATGAACCGCGAGGCCGAGCGCCTGCTGGGCTGGACCATCGACGAACTGCGCGACCGCAATTTCCATGACACCGTCCATTTCCAGGACGACAAGGGCCGGCCGGTGCCGCGCGGGCGCTGCCTGTCGACCCGCACGGTCATGGACGGCGAGATCTACCGCTCGGAGAACGACGCCTTCACGGCCCGCGACGGCACCCTGTTCGCCGCCGCGCTGGTCTCGGTGCCGCTGCGCGACGGCCAGCAGGTGGTCGGCTCGGTGTCGGTGTTCCAAGACATCACCGACCGCAAACGCATGCTGGCCGCGCTGAAGAAAAGCGAAGAGCGCCTGAAGATCGCGCTCGACGCGTCGAACACCGGGTTGTGGGACTGGAACCCGCGCACCGACCAGGCGTTCTTCAGCGACCAATGGCTGGGCATGCTGGGCCACCGTCCCGGCGAGATCGAGGCGAGCGGGCGGGGCTGGCTGGCGCTGCTGCATCCCGACGACCTGGCCCATGTGCAAGAAGCCCTGCGCCGCCATTGGGAGGGCGAGTCCGAGGTCTACGAGGTCGAATTCCGCATGCGCCACAAGACGGCCGGTTGGAAATGGATCCTCGCCGCCGGCCGCCTGATCGAGCGCGACGCCGAGGGGCGGCCGCTGCGCATGACCGGCATCCACAAGGACATCAGCGACCGCAAGCTGGTCGAGGACCAACTGGCCCGCGCCAAGACCGAGGCCGAGCGCGCCAACGCCACCAAAAGCCAGTTTCTGGCCAATATGAGCCACGAGATCCGCACGCCGATGAACGCCATCATCGGCCTGAGCTATCTCGCCCTGCAGACCGAGCTGGCGCCGCGCCAGCGCGATTACCTGACCAAGATCGAGGGCTCGGCCAAGGCGCTTTTGAACATCATCAACGACATCCTCGACTTCTCGAAGATCGAGGCCGGCAAGATGGTCATCGAGACCGTCGCCTTCAGCCTGGACGACGTGCTCGACCACGCGGTCGGGCTGGCCGCCGAGCTGGCGCGGCGCAAGGGGCTGGAACTGCTGGTGCGCCAACACGGCGCGGTGCCTCCGGTGCTGCTGGGCGACCCGACCCGGCTGGGCCAGGTGCTGACCAATCTGCTGGGCAACGCGGTCAAGTTCACCGATCGCGGCGAGGTCCTGCTGGAGGTCGCGGCGATCCCCGACGGCCCCGATCAGGTGCGGCTGGATTTCGCGGTGCGCGACACCGGCATCGGCATGACGCCCGAGCAGATCACGCGGGTGTTCGAAAGCTTTTCGCAGGCCGACGCCTCGACGACGCGGCGCTATGGCGGAACCGGGCTGGGCCTCGCCATCAGCCGGCAACTGGTCGAGATGATGGGCGGCCGGATGGGCGCCGAAAGCCGGCCGGGCGTCGGCACCACCTTCACCTTCGACCTGCGCGCCGGCTGCCGCCACGAGGGCGCCGCCGGTCCCGCGCCCGCCTTGTCGCTGGACGGACGCCGCGCGCTGGTGGTCGACGACAGCGCCACCGCCGTCGAGGTGATGAGCGAGATGCTGACCGCGCTGGGTCTCGATGTCGAA
>JADFZP010000332.1 GCA_015232485.1 Alphaproteobacteria bacterium | reverse complement strand
TACGGCTGTCATGTGGATGCCCGGATCAAGTCCGGGCATGACGGCGTGGGAGGTGCACTAGGCGAGTCAAGCAAATGGCTCGCCGGGATGATTCAGCCGTTTGCGGCCTCGTCCTCGTCCTCGTCGTCCGGGCCGTCGTCGACCATGATGCCGTCGAGGAAGCTGAGCCCACCGTCGTCGTCCTCTTCCTCGTCGCCGTCATCGGCGAGCAGGGCGTCGAGCGCCGAGGTGTCGATCTCGGGTTCCTCGTCGGGCGAGACGCCCAGGGCGGCGAGGATGTCCTCTTCCGGCGGGGCGGTCTCGGTCATGTCGAAGCCGTCGATCTGTTCGGTGACCGGCTCGGCGGTCTCGACCGCCCCCCCGGCGATCGGCGCGTCGCGGCGCGGGGTCTGGCTAAGGCGGTGCAGCACGTCGTCGAGCTGTTCGAGATTGCCGTAATGGATGGTCAGCTCGCCACCCTTGCCGTGGAATTTGATCGACACCTCGAGGCCGAGCAGATTCGACAGGTCGCGCTCCAGCGCCGCCGTGTCGGGGTCCTTGGCCTCGACGCCGCGCGGGCGGGCCGCCCCCTTCGGCTTGGCCCCTTCCTCGCGGGCCAGGCGCTCGGTCTGGCGCACCGACAGGCCCTTGGTCGCCACCTGGGCGGCCAGCCCCACCGCGTCGGCCGCGCCGAGCAGGGCGCGGGCGTGGCCCATCGACAGCGCGCCGCGATCCAGCATGTCCTTGACCGGATCGGGCAAGGCGAGCAGGCGCATCATGTTGGCGACATGGCTGCGGCTTTTGCCCACCGCGCGACCCAGATCCTCTTGGGTGTGGGCGAACTCGTCCATCAGGCGGCGATAGCCCTCGGCCTCCTCCAGCGGGGTGAGGTCCTCGCGCTGGAGGTTTTCGACCAGCGACACCTCGAGGGTCTCGCGGTCGTCGAACTCGCGCACCACCACCGGAACCTCGTGCAGGCGCGCCATCTGCGCGGCCCGCCAGCGACGCTCGCCGGCGATGATTTCGTAGGTGTCGGGTTCGGGCAGCGGCCGCACCAGAAGCGGCTGCAACACGCCCTTCTCGCGCACCGACTCGACCAGCTCGGCGATCGCCGCCTCGTCGAACAGGCGCCGCGGCTGGAAACGGCCGGGCCGCAACTGCTCGACCGGCAGACTGCGCGGGCTGCGCGGCGCAGCCTCGACGGTGGCGACCGCATCCTCATCGGGCGCGTCGCCCAGCAGGGCCGACAGCCCGCGACCGAGACTGGCGCGACTCATGACGCCGCCCTCAATTCACGCTCGCGCTTCAACACTTCGCTGGCCAGATGGAGATAGGCCTCGGACCCGGCGCAACGCACATCGTAGAGCAGCACCGGCTTGCCATGCGAGGGCGCCTCGGAGACCCGCACGTTGCGCGGGATCACCGTCTGATAGACCTTGTCGCCGAAATAGCCGCGCACGTCGGCGGCCACCATGTCGGACAGGTTGTTGCGCTTGTCGAACATGGTCAGCACGATGCCGTGCAGTTCGAGCTTGGGGTTGAACGCCTTCTTGACCCGCTCGATGGTCTTGACCAGATGGCTGATGCCCTCCAGGGCGAAGAACTCGCATTGCAGCGGCACCAGCACCGCCTGCGCCGCCACCAGGGCGTTGAGGGTCAGCAGGTTGAGCGAGGGCGGGCAGTCGATCAGGATGTAGTCGAACTCGTCGAGCCCCTGACGCAGCGCGTCGCGCAGCCGCGACTCGCGATTGGGCTCGGAGACCAGTTCGATTTCGGCGCCGGCCAAATCGACGCTCGATGGCACCAGGAACAGGCTGGGGATGTCGGTGGCGCGCACCGCCTCGGCCAGCTTGGCCTCGCCCATCAGAACCTGGTAGGCGGTGATCTTGCGGTCGGTCGACGGGATGCCCAGCCCGGTGCTGGCATTGCCTTGCGGGTCGAGGTCGATGATCAAGGCGCGCTTGCGGGTGGCCGCCAGGGCGGTGGCCAGATTGATGGCGGTGGTGGTTTTGCCCACCCCGCCCTTCTGATTGGCGATGGCGATAATGCGCGCCGAGGTCGGCAGGCCACTAGGCTGGGACACGTTTAACCTCGTTCAGCAGCAGGATAATTCCGGAAGGGTCAGACCGGCTGGCGACCCCCTCGAAAGTGATACTCCATGCTTTTCGCGCCTCGGTCAATTCGTCTTCGAACCCCTGGCCTTTGAGGAACAGGCACCGTGTCCCTGGGGCCACAAATCGCTCGGCCCAGTCGAGCAAACGGGCCAGCGGAGCCAGTGCGCGGGCCGTCACCGCCGCCGCCGGGAAGCCCGGCGCCGACTCGATTCGGCCATTCTGGACGGTCACCGACACCCCCATGACGCGCGCCGCCTCGCTCAAGAAGGCGCATTTGCGCGAGTCGCTCTCGATCAGATGGACATCGGGCGCGCCGAGCGCGGCCAGCACGAGCCCCGGAAAGCCCGCCCCCGAGCCGAGATCGACGATTGGCCCGCCGCCCGGCAGCAGCGGGAAAAGCTGCGCCGAATCGAGCATGTGGCGCCGCCACAGATCGGGCAGAGTCGCCGGCCCGACCAGATTGATCCGCGCCTGCCACTTGACCAGCAGCGCCGCGTAGGCCTCCAACCGCCCGAGTGTTTCACGTGAAACACCGGTCGCCGCCTGGAACGCCTGGGGGGTCATGACGGCGCCTCCCCGCCCCGCCGCACATGGGCCAGCAACGCCGTCACCGCCGCCGGGGTCACGCCGGGCAAGCGGGCCGCCGCCCCCAGCGTCGCCGGGCGGGCCCGCGCCAAGGTGACGCGCACCTCGTTGGACAAGCTGCCGACCGCGCCGTAATCGAGGTCCGGCGCCAGCGTCAGCGACTCGTCGCGCCGAAACGCCCGAATGTCGGCGGCCTGGCGGTCGAGATAGCCGGCATAGCGCCCCTCGATCTCCACCTGCTCGACCACGGCCGGCGGCAACGCCGCCAATTCGGGCCACACCGCCGCCAGCCGTGCCATGGTCATCTCGGGATAGCCCAGAAGGTCCAAGGCGCTGCGCGCCACCCCATCTTGATTGACCGCCAAGCCCTGCCGCGCCAACGCCGTGGGGCTGGCGCTCAGTCGACGCACCAGCGCCTGGCCCGCCTCGAGCGCGCCTTGCCGGGCGGCGAAATGCGCCGCGCGCTCGGAACCGACGCAGCCGATGGCGAGGCCGCGTGGGGTGAGTCGTTGATCGGCGTTGTCGGCGCGCAGGGTCAGCCGATATTCGGCGCGCGAGGTGAACAGCCGATAGGGCTCGGCGGTGCCGCGCGTCACCAGGTCATCGACCATCACCCCGATATACGCCTCGGCCCGATCGAGCACGAACCCTTCGCCGCCCCCGGCGCGGCGCGCCGCGTTGACGCCGGCCAGCAGACCCTGCCCCGCCGCCTCCTCGTAGCCGGTCGTGCCGTTGATCTGGCCGGCCAGGAACAGCCCGGTGACCCGCCGGGTCTCCAGGGTCGGCGCCAGTTCGCGCGGATCGACGAAGTCGTATTCGATGGCGTAGCCGGGGCGCAGCATGATGGTGCGCTCCAACCCCGGTATGGTGGCGAGCAGATCGCGCTGCACCGATTCGGGCAGCGAGGTCGAGATGCCGTTGGGATAGACGGTGGGATCGTCCAGCCCCTCCGGCTCAAGAAAGATCTGGTGGCGGGCGCGGTCGGCGAAGCGCACCACCTTGTCCTCGATGCTCGGGCAATAGCGCGGCCCGATGCTCTCGATCTGGCCGGAATACATGGGCGCGCGGTGCAGATTGGCGCGGATCAGCGCATGGGTCGCCTCGGTGGTTCCGGTGATGCCACAGGTGACCTGCGGCGTGGTGATTCGCGTGGTGAGGAACGAGAACGGCACCGGCGGATCATCGCCCCGCTGCACCTCGAGCGCCGCCCAGTCGATGGTGCGGCCGTCGAGTCGGGCCGGCGTCCCGGTCTTCAGACGGCCGAGGGCAAAGCCCAACCGACTCAGCGCAGCCGATAGACCGTGGCTGGCCGGATCGCCCATGCGCCCCGCCGAGCGCCGATCCTCGCCGACATGGATCAGCCCGCGCAGAAACGTCCCGGTGGTGACCACCACGGCCCCCGCCGTGATCTCGTCGCCGTCCGCGGTGACGACTCCGGCGATCCGCCCATCGCGGGTGATCAGGTCCTCGATGGCCGCCGCCCGCAGGTCCAAGCCCGGCTGCTCGTCCAGCAACGCCCGCATGGCCTGGCGGTAGAGCTTGCGGTCGGCCTGGGCGCGCGGCCCCTGCACGGCCGGTCCCTTGCTGCGATTGAGCATGCGGAACTGGATGCCGGCGCGGTCGATGGCGCGGCCCATCAAGCCGTCCAGGGCGTCGACCTCGCGCACCAACTGTCCCTTGGCCAAGCCGCCGATCGCCGGATTG
>JADFZP010000331.1 GCA_015232485.1 Alphaproteobacteria bacterium | reverse complement strand
CAGCTTGCCGCCCATGGAACCCGAGGATGTGTGCATGCCCTAGCGCTTTCGCGGGCATGACGGCCAAAATCAGCGAGTTGGAAATCTGGATTCGGAGATCTTCACTCGGCGCCACGCGATGTGTGCATGCCCTAGCGCTTTCGCGGGAATGACGATGAAGGTGGTTAGTAAGGCGCGCCCCGCCCGGCCAGGAAGTCGGCCTCGTCGGGCGTGGTGGCGCGGCCCAGCGCGGCGTTGCGGTGGGGGAAGCGGCCGAAGCGCTCGATCACCGAGCGATGACGCAGGGCGTAGTCCAGGCCGCCCGGATCGTCGTTCCAACGGCGGAACAGCGCCACGCCGCGCTTCTGGTCGGACAGGTTCTCGCTGTGCTCGAAGGGCAGGAACAGAAAGCGCCGCTGGGTCGTGTCAAGCACCGCGTCGTCGCCCCGGTCGACCGCGATTCGCGCCCAGGCCAGCGCTTGCGCGTCGGTCGAATAGGCGCGCTCGGTGCCTCGGAACATGTGGCGGGGAACCTGGTCGAGCAGCAGCACCAGGGCCAGCAGCCCGTGCGGCGTGCCGGCCCAGTCGTCGAGGCGGCCCTCGGCGGCCGACTCCCACAGATCGGCGAAGCGCCGGTTGACCTCGCGGTCGAGCCAGCGGTCCTCGAGGAACCAGCGCGGTCGCGCCTCGGCCGAGAACCAGAATTCGAGAAGGGCGTCCGAGGCGTGCAGCGGGGGTTCGGGCATTCCCAGAATATGGGGGCGCCGCGGGCGGCCTCAAGACGGGCCGGCCCGCAAGGGGCCAAGCCCGTCTTTTGGTCGGTCGGGTCAGCCGCGGATGCCGGCCGCCTTCACCTTGTCGTCGACATAGGGCTCGAACTTCTTGAAGTTCTTCTCGAAGCGGCCGGCGACGTCCTTGGCGGCGGCGTCATAGGCGTTCTTGTCCGTCCAGGTCGCCTTGGGCTGCAACACCTCGGCGGGCACCTCGGGGCAGCCCTGGGGAACCAGCACGCCGAAATTGGGATCGGGCGTGAAGCCCGCCTTGGCCAGGCGGCCATCCAGCGCGGCCCGCATCATGGCGCGGGTGTGCTTGATCTTCATGCGCTCGCCGACGCCGTAGCCGCCGCCGCTCCAGCCGGTGTTGACCAGCCAGCACTTGGCGCCGTGCTTGGTCATCATGTCGCCCAGCAGCTTGGAATAGGCGCTGGGATGGCGTGGCATGAAGGGGGCGCCGAAGCACGACGAGAACGTCGCCTGCGGCTCGAGCACGCCCTTTTCCGTGCCGGCCACGCGGGCGGTGTAGCCCGACAGGAAGTGGTACATCGCCTGCTCGGGCGAAAGCTGGCTGATCGGCGGCAGCACGCCGAAGGCGTCGGCGGTCAGCATCACGATGTTCTGCGGATGGCCCGAGCGGCCGGTGTCGCTGGCGTTGGGGATGAACGACAGCGGGTACGAGGCGCGCGTGTTCTCGGTCAGCGTGGCGTCGTCGAGATCGAGGCGCCGCGTGTCCATCTGCATCATCACGTTTTCAAGGATGGTGCCGAACCGCTTGGTGGTGGTGAAAATCTCGGGCTCGGCCTCGGCGCTCAGCTTGATGACCTTGGCGTAGCAGCCGCCTTCGAAATTGAACACCCCATTGGGGCCCCAGCCGTGCTCGTCGTCGCCGATCAGGGTGCGCGAGGCGTCGGCCGACAGCGTGGTCTTGCCGGTGCCCGACAGGCCGAAGAAGATCGCCACGTCGCCGTCCGGCCCGACATTGGCCGAGCAGTGCATCGGCATGATGCCCTTGGCCGGCAGCAGGTAGTTCAGCACCGAGAAGATCGACTTCTTGATCTCGCCGGCATACGAGGTGCCGCCGATCAGCACGATGCCGCGGCGGAAATCGACCAGGATGAACACCTCGGAATTGGTGCCGTCGACCTCGGGGATGGCGTGGAAGCGCGGCGCCTGGATCACCGTGAAGGCCGGCTTGAAGTCCTTCAGCTCGTCCTGGGTCGGCTGGATGAACATGTTGCGGGCGAACAGGTTGTGCCAGGCGGTCTCGTTGATCACCCGCACGGCCAGACGGTGCTCGGGGTCGGCGCCGGCCCAGCAATCCTGCACGAAGATGTCGCGGCCTTGCAGATAGGCCAGCATGCGCGCCATCAGCCCGTCGAACTGCGCCTGCGACATCGGGCGGTTGACGGCGCCCCAATCGACATCGGCCTCGGTATGGGCGTCGCGCACGATGAATTTGTCATTGGGCGAGCGGCCGGTGTGATGGCCGGTGCGGACGACCAGCGGCCCGCCATGCGCCATGGTGCCCTCGCGCCGCCGGATCGCCTCTTCATAGAGCGCCGGGGTCGAGTAGTTCCAATGGGCGACATCGATATTGCGGATACCGTGGTTTTCCAGCCCGTAGCTGCTGAGGAAGGGTCCGACCTGCTGCACCTGCAATCTCCTCGCGTGTGTTCCGCGGCTTTGGGATCGCGCCGCCTTCTCGACGGCTGGGAAGGTAACGCGCCCCGTCCGCCAAGGCAACCGGCTGCTGCGGCAGTCCGCCCATGCGGGAGAGTGATGGCTCACCCTTTCGGGGCCACTCCTTCGGATAGCGCTTGGCGCAAGTCGTCGGGCGTTTCGACCATGCGGTCGAAGGCCACGCGCCGCACGGTCTCGCCCTGGGCCAGATCGCACCCATCGGGGTCGACGGCGACCAGACGCCAGTCGCCGGCGTCAAAGGTGGACAGGATGTCGGGCTCGGCCAGGGCGATGCGGGCGGCCGGCCCGGTCAAGCCGCGCAAGGGGTCGTCGATCCACACCGCGCGGGCGAAGCCGCCCACCCAATGGGCGCGTTCGACCTCGACCCGGTGAAAGGCGAAATCGCCGAAGCCGGCATAGGCCGCCGCCGCCGGGTGGCGGGCCAGAAAGCGCGCCCGGTGGGTGGGATCGTCGCTGCGCGCCACGCGGCCCGTCACCGTGACGCGCGGGTCCTCCTGCGGATTGGCGGCGCCGCTTCGCGCCTCGAACAGCAGCGAGACGCGGGCGTCGGCGGCCAGATTGCGGCTGTGTTCCGAAAGTTGCGACAGCAGCAGCAGCGGCGCGCCGCCGTGATCGGTGGCCACCGCCACCAGCGAGGCATAGGGCGCGCCGTCGGCCATCAGGGTGGCCAGGGCGGCGCGGTCGCTGCCACGCATCAAGCGACGGATCGTCTGACGGTGGCCCAAGGGGGCGGGGTCGTTTATCATCCCCCGACAGTGAGGCCGGTCCTGCCCATCGTCAAGGCGGGGCAGCAACGCCGCGCGCATTGTTCCGCCCGGCATCAACCAGGAGAACGCCATGAGAAGCCCCTTCGCCGCCCTCGCGCTGGCCGCCACCGTCGCGCTGCTGGCCCCCGCCTTCGCCGACACCGCCTTGGCCGCCAACATCGAGATTCGCGACGCCTTCGCCCGCGCCACGCCCGGCATGGCGCCGAATGGCGGCGCCTTCATGACCATCGTCAACAACGGCTCCGAGCCCGACCGCCTGGTGTCCGCCGCCGCCCCGGTCTCGAAGACCACCGAGCTGCATACCCACGACAGCGATGGCCAGGGCGTGATGCGCATGCGCAAGGTCGAATTCATCGCGGTGCCGGCCGGCGGCACGGTGCGACTGGCGCCGGGCGGCCATCACGTCATGTTCATGGGCCTGCAATCGCCGCTCAAAGAGGGCGACAAATTCCCGATCACCCTGACCTTCGAACGCGCCGGCAAGATGACCTTCGACATGCCCGTGGTGGCGATGGGCGCCATGGGAATGGGGATGGGCATGGGAATGGGCGGCGCCATGATGCACAAGGGGCATTGACCGGGAAAATTGGAGACCGTCGTGCCCACGAAGATGGCCGGATCAAGTCCGGCCATGACGATCGGTGGCCGTCATGCCCGTGCTTGACACGGGCATCCCACGAAGATGGCCGGAGCGGGAAAATTGCCGTCCCTGGTGCTCAATCACCCCGGCTTGAGTCCACGCAGCAGCGCGATCACCTCGTCGCGCCGCCGCGGCAAGGGCTTCGCCGGATCGAGCAGGCCCAGGGCGCGCGCCTCCAGTCCCAGTTCCAGGGCGAAGGGCGGGCGCAGCTTGGCGCGGCCGAGCAGGGCGCGGTCGGCCAGCACCGAATCGGGGGCGCCCTGGGCGAGAACGACGCCCTCGCCGAACACCGCGACCTCGTCGGCCCAGGCGCAGGCGAGGTCGGCGTCGTGGGTCGAGAAGACCAGCGTGGCGCCCTCGCCGACCAGATGATCGAGCACCGCCAGCAGATGGCGCGTGCCGTGGGCGTCCAGCCCGGCGGTCGGCTCGTCGAGCAGCAGCACCTCGGGGCGCATCGCCACCACGCCGGCGATGGCGGCCCGCTTGCGCTGGCCGAAGCTTAGCGAATGCGGCGCGCGCTCGGCCAGTT
>JADFZP010000330.1 GCA_015232485.1 Alphaproteobacteria bacterium | reverse complement strand
GCTTCATCCAGCTTCATCTGGAACTGGATGGAGAGATGTCCCTCAATCATGCCCATGCCGTCGCCCAATCGGTCGAGCGGACGATATTGGAGGCTTATCCCAATTTCCAGGTGATCATCCACCAGGACCCGGCGGGACCAAGGGACGCCCCGCAAGGGCGCGAAGTGTTTCACTGACTTGAATTTTTCGTTGCGGAACGGCTCGCGCGTTGACGCGTCGCGAGTCGGGCCGCGACAATGCGGCTGAAACCCGAGGTGTAACGATGAGCACTCCCCTGGCTCGTAGCAATCCACCATCGCCGCCGATCCGCATCCAGACCCGCTATCACCGCACGGCGGTGCCCACGCCCGGTGTGCCGCTGGGCGAAGGCTGGCGCGAGGTGATCGATCGTCTGGACCACGCCTTTCAACCGATCGTCAATGTTCACACCGGCTTCTGCTTCGGCTACGAGGCGCTGCTGCGCAACGTCGATCAGGCCGGCTTCGACTCGATCCACGGCTTCTTCGACGCCTGCCACGCCGAGGGCGTGCTGGCCGAGGTGGAAGCGGCGCTGTGCGAGCGGGCGGTGGCCAAGTTCACCCAGATTCCCCATCACCGCAAGGCCAAGCTGTTCCTGAACATCGACAACCGCGTGGCGCCCCATCCCCTGTCGGCGCCCCAGGGCATCGTCGGGATGCTCGATGCGCGCGGGCTGGCCGCCACCGACTTGGCCCTCGAACTGTCCGAGCGCCAGCCCTTCGCCTGGCCGCCCAGCGCCGGCGGCAAACGGCGCCACCCTCCCTTCAAGCTGGCCATCGACGATTTCGGGGTCGGCCATTCCGGGCTGGAGACGCTGCACGCCTGCGAGCCCGACTTCGTCAAGCTCGACCGCTTCTTCATGGCCGACATCGCCACCGACGCGCGCAAGAAGGTGATGCTGTCGCATGTCGTCTCGGTGGCCCATCTGCTGGGCATCGTGGTGATCGCCGAGGGCGTCGAGACCGAACGGGAATTCTTCGCCTGCAAGGCGGCCGGCTGCGACCTCGTGCAGGGCTGGCTGGTGGCGCGGCCCGACACCGCGATCGAGGCGCTGGCCCTCGAATACCCGCATGTCGAGGCGCTCAGCCGCTCGGATCGCCGGAGCCGGCGGTCCGACGAGCATTTCGTGACCCGTCAGATGGAGGTTGTCGACCCGCTGCCGGTCGACACCGGCATGAACGCGGTTTTCCAGCATTTCCGGGCCAATAGCGACCAAACCTTCCTGCCGGTGGTCGACGCGGTCGGCGCGCCGCTGGGCATCGTGCGCGAGCGCGATCTGAAGCGGTTCATCTACTCGGCCTTCGGCCGCGACCTGATCGCCAACAAGGCGTTCGGCTACACGCTGACCCATTTCCTGTCGAAATGCCCGATCGCCGATCTGCACACTCCCGCCGAGCGACTGATCGAATCCTTCTCGGCGATCGAAGATTCCGACGGCATCATGATCGTCGAGGACATGCGCTATATCGGCTTCCTGTCGGCCCGCTCGCTGCTGCGCGTCATCAACGAGAAGAACGTCGCGGTGGCCCGCGACCAGAACCCGCTGACCAAGCTGCCCGGCAACGGCATCATCCACGAGAAGACTTCGGAAGCCCTGGCGGACCGCGCCATCGCGCACGCCTTCATCTATTTCGACTTCGACAACTTCAAGCCGTTCAACGATAAATACGGCTTTCGCCAGGGCGACCGGGCGATTTTGCTGTTCGCCGAAATCCTTGATGACATCGCCCGCCGGCACGGCTTTTTCGTGGGCCATATCGGTGGCGACGATTTCTTCGCCTCGTGCTCGGGGCTCGGCGCGCCGGCCGTCGAGCAGGTGGTCGAGGCGACCATCGCCCGCTTCGGCGAAGACGTGCGCGGCTTCTACGACCAAGAGGCCCGCGAGGCCGGCCACATCGAGGCGCTCGATCGCGACGGCAATCGCCGCCGCTTTCCCCTGCTTACCGTCAGCGCCTGCATCCTGTCCCTACCGGCCGGACGCGGCGTCTACTCGTTGGACGAGGTCGCGCGCCTGATCGCCGACATCAAGAAGCTGGCGAAAGTCGCTCCCGACAAGATCGCCCGCGCCGCGGTTTAACCCCGCCCGACCGCCCGCCAGCCGATGTCGCGGCGGCAGAAGCCGTCCGGCCAATGCAAGGAATCGACGGCGGCATAGGCGCGCTCTTGCGCCTGGGCGACGTCGGTTCCCGTGGCGGTGACGCCCAGCACGCGGCCGCCGGTGGCGATCAGGCGGCCTTGGGCGTCGCGGGCGGTGCCGGCGTGGAAGACCATCGCGCCAGGTTGGGCGGCGGCGCTCTCGACGTTTTCGATGATGGTGTTCTTGGCGTAGGGGCCGGGATAGCCTTTGGCCGCCATCACCACCAGAAGGGCGGCGTCGTCGGACCATTCGAGCGTGATTTGCGACAACGTGCCGTCGCGCGACGCCTTCAGGGCGGGCAGCGGGTCGGATTTCAGCCGCGCCATCAGCACTTGGCATTCGGGATCGCCGAAGCGGGTGTTGAATTCCAACAGTCGGGCGCGGCCGTTCTCGATCATCACGCCGGCGAACAGCACGCCCTTGAAGGGCCGGCCCTCGGCCTTCATGCCGCGCACGGTGGGCAGCACGATGTCGTCCATGATCTGCCGCTCGATGGCGGGGGTGACCACGGGGGCGGGGGAATAGGCGCCCATGCCGCCGGTGTTGGGGCCCCTGTCGCCGTCGAAGGCCGCCTTGTGGTCCTGGGCGGCGATCAGCGGCAGCGCGGTCTCGCCGTCGACCAGGGCGAAGAAGCTGGCCTCCTCGCCGGCCAGGAATTCCTCGACCACGATCTCGTCGCCGGCCGCCCCGAAGGCGCGCCCGGCCATCATCGAATCGATCGCGGCCAGCGCCTCGTCGACGCTTTGGGCCACCACGACCCCCTTGCCGGCGGCCAGACCGTCCGCCTTGACGACGATCGGCGCGCCGTGTCGGCGCACGAACGCCTTGGCGGCCTCGGGCTCGCGGAAGCGGCCATAGGCGGCGGTGGGGATGCCGTGGCGGGCGCACATGTCCTTCATGAAGCCCTTCGAGCCTTCAAGGCGCGCCGCCTCGGCCGAGGGGCCGAAGGCGGCGACGCCGGCCTCCTCCAGCCGGTCGACCAGGCCGCCGACCAGGGGCACCTCGGGGCCGACCACCACGAAATCGATCGATTCGGCCTTGGCGAGACGCAGGATGCCGTCGATATCCTCGGCCGACACCGGACGGCAATCGGCCGTCTCGGCGATGCCCGCGTTGCCCGGCGCGCACAGCAGCGCCTCGCATAGGGGAGAGCGGCGAATCGCCCAGCACAGGGCGTGCTCGCGGCCACCCGACCCGACCACCAGGACCCTCATGCGCGTCTCCTCGTCGCTTGTATCGGCGGGCGGTCTTGTACCATAAAGGAACGCTATCATGACCGGAAATCCCGAACTCAAATCCAACCTGCCGGAATTCACGGTAAGCGAAATCTCGGGGGCGCTGCGCCACACCGTCGAGGAGACGTTCAGCCATGTGCGCGTGCGCGGCGAGGTCTCGGGGTTCAAGCGGCACGGCTCGGGCCATCTGTATTTCTGCCTGAAGGACAGCGAGGCGGTGCTCGACGCGGTGTGCTGGCGCGGCTCGGCGCTGCGCTTGGGGCTCAAGCCCGAGGACGGCATCGAGGTGATCTGCACCGGCCGGCTGACCACCTATCCCGGCCGCTCGAAATACCAGATGGTGGTCGAGCGCATCGAACTGGCCGGCCAGGGCGCGCTGCTCAAGCTGCTGGAGGACCGCAAGCGCCGCCTCGCCGCCGAGGGCCTGTTCGACTTGGCCCGCAAGAAGCCGCTGCCCTTCCTGCCCCAGGTGATCGGCGTCATCACCTCGCCGACCGGCGCGGTGATCAAGGACATTCTGCATCGCTTGGCCGAGCGCTTTCCGCGTCATGTGCTGCTGTGGCCGGTGCCCGTGCAGGGCGAGGGCGCCGCCGAGCGGATCGCCGCCGCGATCAACGGCTTCAACGCCCTTCCGCAAGGTGGGCCGGTGCCGCGTCCCGATCTGCTGATCGTGGCGCGCGGCGGCGGCAGCCTCGAGGATCTGTGGGCCTTCAACGAAGAGGTGGTGGTGCGCGCCGCCGCCGCCTCGCGCATTCCGCTGATCTCGGGGGTCGGGCACGAGACCGACACCACGCTGATCGACTTCGCCGCCGATCTGCGCGCCCCCACGCCGACCGGCGCGGCCGAGAAGGCGGTGCCGGTGCGGCTTGATCTGGTCGCCCAACTGGGCGGGCTGGGCCAGCGCCTGCTGGGCTCGATGGCGCGCAACATGGGCGATCGGCGCGAGCGGCTGGAGGGGCTGGCGCGCGGCCTGCCCAATCCGCGCCGGCTGATCGAGGATCACACG
>JADFZP010000329.1:2691-4410 GCA_015232485.1 Alphaproteobacteria bacterium | reverse complement strand
GCCAATCACCTGTTCGACCTGTTCCGCTCGCGCATGCCGGGGGCCGAGCGGCGTTTCATCGAGACGCCCGACGGGCGCGTCGTCGCCTATGGCGAAATGGTGGCCGGCTCGGCCCGTATCGCCAACGTCCTGCTCCAGCGCGGGGTGATGCCCGGCGACCGGGTGGCGGCGCAGGTCGAGAAAAGCCCCGAGGCGATCTTGCTTTATCTCGCCTGTGTGCGGGCCGGCGCGGTGTTTTTGCCGCTCAACCCGGCCTACACGCGGGCCGAGATGGCCTATTTCATCGAAGATTCCGAGCCGCGCCTAGTGGTCGCCTCGCCCGAGCGGGCGGCCGATCTCGAAACGCCGGGCGCCACCGTCGAGACCCTGGGCGCCGCCGGCGACGGCAGCCTGATCGAGGCGGCGGCCGGCGCGGCGGCGGTCTGCGAGGACCTGGAGCGCGGGCCCGACGATCTTGCCGCCATCCTTTACACCTCGGGAACCACCGGGCGGTCGAAGGGCGCGATGCTGACCCACGACAATCTGGCCTCGAACGCCCTGGCGCTGGCCGAGACGTGGCGGTTCACGGCCGACGACGCGCTGCTGCACGCCCTGCCGATTTTCCATACGCACGGGCTGTTCGTCGCCACCAACGTCACGCTGGTGTCGGGCGCTTCGATGCTGTTCCTGCCGCGCTTCGACGCCGACGAGGTCATGCGGCTGATGCCACGGGCCACCGTGATGATGGGGGTGCCGACCTTCTATGTCCGGCTGCTTCAGCACCCCGGCCTGAACACCTGGTCGACGTCGCATATGCGGCTGTTCGTATCGGGCTCGGCGCCGCTGCTGGCCGAGACCCACGAGGCGTGGTCCCGCCGCACCGGCCATCGCATCGTCGAGCGCTACGGCATGACCGAGACCAACATGAACAGCTCGAATCCCTATGAGGGCGATCGGGTGGCCGGCACGGTGGGCTTGCCGCTGCCCGGCGTGGAAATCCGCATCACCGACGCCGAGGGCGCCGTGATGCCGCCCGGCGCGGTGGGCATGATCGAGATTCGCGGCCCCAACGTCTTCAAGGGCTATTGGCGGATGCCCGGCAAGACCGCCGCCGAGTTCCGGCCGGACGGCTTCTTCATCTCGGGCGATCTGGGGATGTTCGACGATCGCGGCTATCTGCGCATCGTCGGACGCGGCAAGGACCTGGTCATCACCGGCGGCTACAACGTCTATCCCAAGGAGGTCGAATCCGAGATCGACGCCCTGCCCGGCGTCGCCGAAAGCGCCGTGTTCGGCGTGCCCCATCCCGATTTCGGCGAGGGCGTCACCGCCGTGGTGGTGCGCAAGCCGGGCGCTTCGCTCGACGAGAAGGCGGTGCTGAAAGCCCTGGAGGGGCGGCTGGCCAAATACAAGCTGCCCAAGCGCGTGCTGTTCGCCGAGACGCTACCCCGCAACACCATGGGCAAGGTCCAGAAGAACCTGCTGCGCGAGGCGTTCGCGGGGCTGCATGGGGGAGCTTAAGATCGACGAGGCTCTTGATCAAACGTCCCGAATTTTGGTGCGTTCATCCTACTTTTTGGGACGGCCTCACTGGCCCCTTCGAGGCGGCGGGGCGCCACGGTGGAAAGCAGATGGGGAAACACCAAGGACACCAAGGACACCAAGCGTGCGGCGAATCGCCCGTTGGCTTTACCGCCGATGGGTCAGTTCATTGGCTCGCCGGTATCAGGCGCACGCCCG
>JADFZP010000329.1:0-2591 GCA_015232485.1 Alphaproteobacteria bacterium | reverse complement strand
GGCTTTACCGCCGATGGGTCAGTTCATTGGCTCGCCGGTATCAGGCGCACGCCCGGGCGGCGATAGGGGCGGGGATGGCCACCCAACGCCAGCCGTCGAACTCCGAATCCGGAACGTCGGCCGGCAGCACCGTCATCTTGACGCCATATCGGTCCTGGCAAATGGCTCCGATGATGTTCGGAAGATCCTCGAAAATCGCCGCCATGCTGGGATGGGCGACATTGATCTCGGGAAATTGCCGACTGGTCGCCACATACAGGCCTTCATCCTCGTGAATTTCGACGTTGATGATGATCACCCCGGACGGCGAGGCGGCACCTCGGGCGAATTTCGTCATGGGCTCTTCCCTCTCGTTTCGCCGATGGGCGTCGTCTTCGCTTAAGATACACCATAGTCGGACGAGAGGTAACGTCGATGACCCTGTGGACCATAGGCTACGAGGCGGCGGGCTTCGCGGGCTTTCTGGCGACGCTGCGCGAGGCCGGCGTCGAGACGGTGATCGACGTGCGCGATCTTCCGTTGTCGCGCCGGGCCGGGTTTTCGAAAAACATCCTGGCCGCGTCCTTGGCCGAGGCCGGCATCGCCTATGTCCATCTGAAATCCCTGGGCACGCCCAAGGAGGGCCGCATTGCCGCGCGGAGCGGCGACTATCCCGCCTTCTGGGCGATCTTCGAGCGGCGCCTCGCCACGCCAGAGGCCGAATTCGATCTGGCCCGCGCCGCCGAGATCGCCAAAGCCTCGCCCAGCGCGCTGATGTGCTTCGAGGCCGATCCGCCGCGCTGCCATCGCAAGCGGGTGGCCGACGTTCTGACCGAGCGGTTCGGCTTCCGCGTCGAGCATTTGCGCGTGCGGCCTGACCAAGTTTAGGGCATCTCCGGCTTTTGCCCATTCCTCCGCCAATGTGGTAGCCTGTCCGCCGATCGAGGCAGTCGGCGGAACGTCATGGGCATTCTGGTCAAGTTGAGTCACGTCACCCGTTACGGCTATGACCGTCCCGTGGTGCTGTCGCCGCAGGTGGTTCGCTTGCGTCCGGCGCCGCATAGCCGCACGCCGATCGTGTCCTATTCGCTGAACGTCACGCCCAAGGGGCATTTCGTCAATTGGCAGCAGGACCCGCAGGGAAACTGGCTGGCCCGGCTGGTGTTTCCCGACAAGGTCGAGGAATTCGTGGTGGCGGTCGAGGTGGTCGCCGACGTCTCGGTGATCAATCCCTTCGACTTCTTCCTCGAACCCCTGGCCGAGTCCTTCCCCTTCGCCTATCCGCCCGAGCTGGACCACGAGCTGAAGCCGTTCCGGCTGTGCGACGAGGCCGGGCCGCTGTTCGACGCCTATCTCGCCGCGATTCCCCGCGCGCCCACCCCGACCAGCGATTTCCTGGTCGCGCTGAATGGCCAATTGCAAAAGGATATCGGCTACACCATCCGCATGGAGCCCGGCGTTCAGACGCCCGAGCGCACCCTGGCCCTGCGCACCGGCTCGTGCCGCGATTCCGCTTGGCTGCTGGTCCAGCTTCTGCGCCGGCTGGGCTTGGCGGCGCGGTTCGTGTCGGGCTATCTGATCCAGTTGGTGCCCGACCAGAAGCCGATCGAAGGCCCGGTGGGGCCGCAAGCCGACTTCACCGATCTGCACGCCTGGGCCGAGGTCTACCTGCCGGGGGCGGGGTGGATCGGGCTTGATCCCACCTCGGGCCTGCTGACCGGCGAGGGGCACATCCCGCTGGCCGCCTCGCCCGATCCCAGCAGCGCGGCGCCGATCACCGGCGCGGTCGAGATGTGCGCGGTCTCCTTCGACCACCACATGGGGGTCCAGCGCGTGCTGGAGACGCCGCGCGTCACCAAGCCCTATTCCGAGGCGCAGTGGCAAGCCGTGCTGGCGCTGGGCGACGCGGTCGACGCGCGGCTGGTGGCGGGCGACGTGCGCCTGACCCAGGGCGGCGAGCCGACCTTCGTCTCGGCCTTCGACATGGAGGGCGAGGAATGGAACATCGACGCGGTCGGCCCGACCAAGCGCGCCCATGCCGACGAATTGATCCACCGCCTGCGCGACCGCTTCGCCGAGGGCGGGCTGATCTCGCACGGGCAGGGGAAGTGGTATCCCGGTGAAAGCCTGCCGCGCTGGGCCTTCGGGCTGGTGTGGCGCGAGGACGGGCTGCCGGTGTGGCGCGACGATTCGCTGTTGGCGCGCGAGGGCGACGACCACAAGCCCAACCCCGATCAGGCGCGCGACTTCACCCGCGGTCTGGCCGAGCGCCTGGGCGTCGATCCCGCCTTCGCCAACGAGGCCTTCGAGGACACCGCGCATTACCTGATGAAGGAGCACGGCCTGCCGATCGGCATGGACCCCACCGACAACCGCCTGAACGACCCCGAGGAGCGCGACCGTCTGGCCCGCGTGTTCCGCCACGGGCTGGGCAATCCGGTCGGCTACGTGCTGCCGCTGCAACCCTGGCAGTCGCAGGCGGGGGTCCATTGGATCAGCGGGCCGTGGCCGACCCGCGATGGGCGGCTGGTGCTGATGCCCGGCGATTCGCCGCTTGGCTTCCGCCTGCCGCTCGACTCGCTGGTCTGGCTGGAGCCGGGCGAGCGCCTGAC
>JADFZP010000328.1:512-4417 GCA_015232485.1 Alphaproteobacteria bacterium | reverse complement strand
CGGCGTTGTCGGCGGCCAGCCCGGCGGCCCGCTCGATGAACGGCACCGACTCTTCCGCGCGGGCCTGGGCGATCAGCAGGCCGACCAGCGCCAGCGGGCCGATCAGGTCGTCGGGCAGATGCTCGCAGGCGGCGCGATAGGCGCGCTCGGCCCGGTCCGGCAGGTTCAGCGAGGTCAGCATGCGGCCCAGGATGGTCCAGCCATTGGGAAAGGCGGGGTCCAGCGCCACCAGCTTTTCCAGATGGCCGATCGCCTCGTCGCGCCGTCCCGCCCGGTCGAGCGCCATCGCCGCCAGGTGATGGACCTGGGTCGATTCGGCCCCCTTGTCGAGAATTTCACGGCAAAGCGCGATCGCCTCGTCGTGCAGTCCGGCCGCCAGATAGGAATGCGCCAGAACAAGCCGCGTCTTCAACCTTTGGCCCCCCACTCGCGCCGAGACCCCCTGAGGCTATAGAACCGGCGGGGTCGGGGCAAGCGGCTTCACCCGGCCGCCTCTTCCAGGACGCGGCGGATGGTCGCGGCCATGTCCTCCCAGCGGAACAGGCCGGGGCGCTCCAAACCGCGGGCGACGCAGGTTTGGCGCAGCGCGGGGTCGGCCTCCAGCCGGCGCAGCGCCTTGGCCATCGAGTCGGCCTTGGTCGGGTTGACGTACAGGGCGGCGTTGCCGCCCACCTCGACCGAGACGTCGTTCATCGAGGCGATCACCGGGCAGCCGCAGGCCATCGCCTCGCCGATCGGCATGCCGAAGCCCTCATAGGCCGAGGGATAAACCGTGGCGACGGCGCAGTTGTAAAGGTCGCGCAGCACGGTGTCGTCGCCGCGGATGCGGCGCACGTCCAGCCCGCCGAACAGCGCCGGATCGCCCGGATCGACGGTCACCACGATGATCCGGTCGGCCAGTTCCGGAAGGGTCCGCAGCGCGTCCAGCAGCAGGCGTCCGTTCTTGTAGCCGTCGACCGAGGTGGGCAGCAGGTAGAAGGGCTTTTCGAGTTTCAGCCGGTCGCGCGCCGCCGCGCGCTCGTCTTCGGACAGCACCCGGAACAGCGGATCGATTCCCGGATAGGCGATCTCGGTGCGGCCGACGGTGTGGGGATGGAAGGCGTTCAGATCCTTGCGGGTGTTCTCGGAGATGCAGACGAAGCGCGAGGCGCGCGCGATGGCGGTGCGCTTCTCGACCCACATCGGGTCGTCCTTGCCGAACAGCATCACCTCGGGGATCATGTCGTAGACCACCTGGACCGAGGGGATGGTCAGCGGCGAGGTGTAATAGGTCGAGGCGAACAGCGCCGCGCCCTCGTCGCGGCAGACGCGTTCGAGCTGGCGGCGGTCGGGCGTCATGTCGTCTTCATACTCGTGCAGCCCGATCAGGCGATAGCGCAGATTGGCGAAGCGCGGCGCCGTGCCGCCGCGGTCGAGGACCAGCAGCCGCTTGGCGAAATCGCCGTCGTTCCAGATCTTCAGCAGCGACGCCCACACCCGCGCGATGCCGGTGCGGTAAAGCTGGAAGAACACCCCGTCGATCACGATGGGCGCCGGCTGGACCGGCCTGGCCATCCGCGGACGGGTGCTCGGCTGGCCCTCCAGGACCGCCGGGCGGATCGCGCCGTCGTGGCGCCCCTCGGGCCGGGCCATCTCCATGGCGGCCAAGTTCTCGATCGCCTTGGCCATCAGAAGGCGCGGCTGGTGCAGGCGATACCGGATGCGGAACAGGTCGTTGTCGTTCCACTTCATGCGCTTGGGGTGGTTGCGCAGCAGGACGTGGAGATCGATCGCGGTGAACAGGCGCATGTCCCACCGCTCGGCCAGACGCTGGAGACCGTCGCGCGAGGGAACCAGCCAGCGCCGGCCGAAGCCGACCCGCTCGGGCAGCGATTGGCGGTCGCATTCATGCGGCCGGCCGCCGAACACCACGATGTCGGCGTCGAACGCGGCGATCCGCGCCAGCAGCGCGGCGGGATCGCGGCAGCGGTCAAGCCCATCCAGGCAGAACACGATGGTCGGGTCGCAATCGCCGGGGATGCGGTCGAACAGGCCCGAGCCGTCGCCGTCGCGCCGCGCCGACAAGCCGGCGTCGCGCAGGAATCCGGTGGTCAGCCCGTCGGGGTCCTCGACCACCACGCCCGGCTGTTCGAAGGCGAACAGATCGGTCAGGCACACCGCCAGCCGGAACGCGTCGATCAACCGCCGACGCGGCCGCTCGACATCGACGACGTCGAACCGCCCGGCCATCGGCCCGACCGGCGGCGGCGGCGCGGCCAGCGTGCCGCAGGTTTCGCATTCCTGGTAATCGAGCCGGCCGCCATCCTTGAGCGGAAGCGACAGCGCCGCGATCGGGGACGCGGCTTCGCAGAAGGGGCAATGGGTCACGAGCGCCTACGATCCGGACGACGTTGGAGGACCGAGACTAATCCGGAACGGTCGACGATCCAACAGCCGATCACCCCGGATAGACCGGCTCGCCCACCTCGGGCAGCACCGCATCCCCCCTCCCCAGCAGATGTTCGAGATACCACCAGTCCTTTTCGTCGTTGACGTCCACACCCTCGTCGCCTTCGGTCAGGAAGGGCGTCAGCACGGTGCCGGCGATCGAGCCCTGCTCCAGGGCGACCCGCGTCCAGGCGATTTCCAGGCTGGCGTTCTGCACGAACACATCGGGCAGCGCGGCGTATTGGCTGGAGTGCCAGGGCCGGTCGGCGGGGGTGAGCGGCATCAGAGGCTGCATGCGCGCGCCCCGCACCACCCACATCTTGCCCGGATGCTGCTTGCAGCGCTCGACGGCGCGCAGGCTGTCGATGCCCTCCTCGGCCAGGAACTGGGCCCAGGCGCGGCGGATGGTCGCCGGTTTGCGGAACGGGCTGGTCGGGCGGAGGATCGAGAAGCAGTCGAAGCGGCGCCCCGCCTCGGCCAGCCGGCGCAGGGTGAAGTCCACCCATTCGATGTCGGGCGAGGCCGCCCCGGCGATGTCGGCCGGACGGATGAACGGCACCTCGGCGCCGTAATGGCGGGCGATCGCGGCGTAAGCCTCGCTGTCGGTCGACACCACCACCGCGTCGAACACGCCCGAGGCGCGCGCCGCCGCGATGCCGTAGGCGATCAGCGGATGCCCGGCGAGGCGGCGGATGTTCTTGTCGCGCACCCGCTGGGAACCGGAGCGCGCCGGAATCAGGGCGATCAGGCTGGGCTTCATTCATCCACCAAAAACGACAGGCATTTCAGTTCGGAATAGACGTCCAGCGCCTCGGCCCCCGGTTCGCGGGTGCCGTTGCCCGAGGCGCCGAAGCCGCCGAACGGGAAATGCGGCTCGCTGCCATAGGTGCCGCCATTGACGTTGATCGCGCCGGCCCGCACGCGGCGGCCGAACAGCAGGGCGCGGTCGAGGTCGCGGGTGTGGATGGCCGCCGTCAGGCCGTATTCGGTGTCGTTGGCCAGGCGGATCGCCTCGTCGAACGAGGCGGCGCGGTACAGCGTGGCGACGGGGCCGAACAATTCGCGGCGGTGGATCGGATCGTCCCCCGGCACGTCTTCGAGCAGGGTGGGCGCGATGTGCCAGCCGGGTCGGTCGAGCCGCCCACCGCCGGTCAGCGGGCGGGCGCCGCCGGCCACGGCGGACTCGATGGCGGCCAGGATGGATCGCATCTGCCGCTCGTTGATGACGGGTCCAAGGTCGTCGGCATCGCCGCCGCCCACCGACAGCTTGGCGACGCGTTCAAGCAGGCGGGCGCGGAAGGCGTCGTAGACGGCCTCCATGACGATGATCCGGCTCGCCTGGGCGCAGCGCTGGCCGGCGTTCGAGAAGACCGACAGCGCCGTCCAGCGCGCCGCCCGGTCGAGATCGGCGTCGTCGCACACCACCAGGGGATTCTTGCCGCCCAGTTCCAAGGACACCCGGACCAGCCGCCGCCCGG
>JADFZP010000328.1:0-458 GCA_015232485.1 Alphaproteobacteria bacterium | reverse complement strand
CTCGACCAGCGCGTTCCCGGCCTCGGCGCCCAGGCCCTGGACGACGTTCAGGACGCCCGGCGGCAATCCGGCCTCCTCGGCGATGCGGATGAAGGCGTGGGCGGTGGCGGGGGTGTCCTCGGGCGCCTTCAGCACGGCGGCGTTGCCGCAGACCAGGGCCGGGAAGACCTTCCAGGCGATATTGGCGATCGGCGTGTTGGCGGCGACGATCAGACCGGCCACCCCCAGCGGATGGCGGATGGTGCGCGTCTCCTTGCCGGGCACGCCGCTTTGCAGGGTGCGGCCATACAGCCGCATGCCTTCGCCCGCGAAGAACTCGCCTTGGCGAACCGCGCCGCCGGTCTCGCCCAGGGCGTCCTTGACCGATTTGCCGGTCTCGGCGGCGACGATCCGCGCCATCTCGTCGGCGCGTCCTTCCAGGGCGCGCGCGACCTCCAGCAGGACGCGGCCGCGCGACG
>JADFZP010000327.1 GCA_015232485.1 Alphaproteobacteria bacterium | reverse complement strand
TCACCGACGCGATGAGCGTCGCGGCGCTGCAACGCCTGCGCATCATGGCGGCCTGTGGCGAACTGCCGGCGGGCGTGGTGATTGGTTAAAGGCCGCGGAAAAAAGTCGGCCCCGCCTTCCTTGGCTCGTCACCCCCGCGAAAGCGGGGGTCCATGTCGGGTGTGGCGATGCGGCGGTGTTTTCCCGATGCGAGAGAGAAACCGATGATCAAGTTCAGCCTGAAATGCGCCGCCGACCACGTTTTCGAAGAGTGGTTCAGCAACGGCGCCGATTACGACGAAAAGGCGCAAGCCGGCTCGCTGGCCTGCCCGTCCTGCGGCGACACCCATATCGCCAAGTCGATCATGGCCCCCAACATCGGCCGCGCCAAGGCCGCCGAGCCGGCGCCCTCGCCCTGCGCGATGGGCGGCGGATGCCAGTCGGGGATGTGCGCCTTCGCCGGCCGTTGACCGGCTTTTCCGCCTATCTCGCCGCCGAGGGATTCGAGGCCGAGCTGCTGACCGAGCTGGGCGGCGAGGTCACCCAGACGCTCGGCCGGTTGATGCTGGCCGAGGGGCCGCCGCGACCGCTCGCCTGGGCCCAGAACGTCTGGTGCGATCCTCAGCGCATCGCCATCGACTCGATCTCGGACGCCGCCCGCAAGCTGAAGGCGATCCAGCGCAACTGGGCGCTCCATCCCACCGGGCTGCATCGCCGCGCCAGCCTGATCCAAGAGCGGCTGCCGCATGTCTCGGCCAAGCCGCTGCGCTTCGGCGAGCCGGCGCCCACCGCGCCGCTGGGCGCCTGGACGCTTCTGGACGAGCACACCGTGCTGGCCTCGCCGCGCTGCTCGAGCCCGTTTCCCGACGGCGCCTGCCGCTTCGTCGAAGACCGCGACGGCCCGCCCAACCGCGCCTATCTCAAGCTGTGGGAGGCGCTGACGCTGGCCGGCCACATGCCCGGACCGGGCGACACCTGCCTGGATCTGGGCGCCAGTCCGGGCGGCTGGACCTGGGTGTTGGCCGGGCTGGGCGCCCGCGTGATCGCCGTCGACAAGGCGCCGCTCGACCCCAAGGTCGCCGCCCTGCCCGGCGTGACCACCCTGACCGAAAGCGCCTTCGGACTCGACCCCGACCGGGTCGGCCCGGTGGACTGGCTTTTCAGCGACGTGATTTGCTATCCTGACCGCCTGTTGCGTCTGGTCGAGGTTTGGCTGGCCCGCGGAACGTGCCGGAATTTCGTCTGCACGGTCAAATTCCAGGGCGCGACCGACCATCAGGCGGCGGGGCGTTTCGCCGCGATTCCGGGTTCGCGCTTGCGGCATTTGTCCAACAACAAGCACGAGCTGACCTGGATGCTGCTGGAGAAAGCTTCGGGGCCCACGTTACCAACTTGCGTTGGCGCGAAGTAAAGGGTAACAAGGGATTGTCAAGGGGAATCACGGAAAAGCGTGGTCGACAGCACATGGCTCTGCCCACTCTACCGCCGCCAGTCGAACTGAGCGCCGATACCAAAAAGGCCATCATCGAGGGCCTGAAAAAGGTTATTGAGACCTTCCAGTCCCAAGGCCTGATCGAGGCCGGCTGGTCGTACCAGGACATCATCCACGAGCCCGAAATCCTGCAAGCCTTCATCAAGGCCTACCGGGACAACCGGGCCATCGTCGACGAGGTCGTCGCCACCGCCGAGGGCGAACCGGTCCGCGACGAGGAAACCGCCCTGGCCTGCGGCGTGACGTTGGGACAGGTGCAACAGCTTCTCGTCAAGACCTGCGCCAAGTTCTATTTCGAGCGCGACCGCGAAGACGAGATGGTGACCGAGACCCGCACCACCAAGCGCTTCCTGTTTTTCACCAAGACCGAACAGGTCGAGCGCAAGGCCACCACCTCGGACGACCGCAAATTCCGCGAAGTGCTGAACTGGCTGGCCTTCGACTGGCAACTTCCCCTGGTGCCCGCCTTCAAGGAGCATCTGACCTATCAGCAGGTCGCCGAGATCGGCGAGGGCCTGATCGGGCTGCGCACCCCGCAGGCCATCGCCATGATGGCGGAATACGACCCCGCGATGATCAAGAAGGCCAAGGGCGCCACCCGCAAGGACTGGGTCGCCGTGCTGGCCCATCGCCCCGACGCCCTGCCGGGCATCGGCCACTGGTCGCCCGAGATGTACATGTTCTTTCGTGCCATCTTGAAGGGCAAGGCGTGGGACTTCTTCGCCCGGGAGAAGTCGTTCTTCAACGTGGTCGCCGACCTCGACAAGCCCACGGCGCGCATCTATGGCGACATGCTGTGCTACATCGCGCCCGAGAATCTGGGCGAGATCCAGCGCCTGAACATCGACAAGACCGACGTGCTGATCCAGTCGCTGAAGGGCGCGCTGGGGCCGCAGGCGCCGAACGTGCTGTCGATGCCCGCCTTCGCCAAGGACTTCCTGCGCAAGCTGGTGGAAAGTCTGCTGCACATGCAGCAGGAGAAGGATCAACTTCTGGTCGCCACCCAACTGACCTGCAAGGCCCTGATCCCGCAGGTCACCGAGTGGCTCGAGCGTCAGAAGTAGCCGCTCATACCGGTGAGCCGATAAATCGACTCACCTCATTGGCCCCTCAGCCTAAGCGGGCGCCCCGGCGCCCTTGGCCGCCGCCGCAATGGCGGCTTCGACGATCGGTCGTTCCGACCGTTCGCCGGTATTACTCGATCAGCTTCACCCACCGGCCCGGTTCCAAGGGCTGGCCGGGTCGCAGGTCGTTGAGCACCGCGATCCGTTCGACATCCCCACCCGCCGCCAGACGCTCGATGGTGTCGCCGGGTCGCGCCTGGACGGTGCGCAGCCGCAAGGGGCGCACCTGCGCGGCCTCGCCGGGCGACAGCCGGCGGAACGAGTGGGTGGTCTGGCGGAACGCCGTGTCGAAGGCGGCGGCGCGCCCGGCCGGGGCCAGGAACAGGAAGCGATAAAGCGTATCCTCGTCCCAGCGCACCGCCACCATCCGCATATCCATCGGGCCGCCATCCGACTGGGCGCGCGCCGTGGTGGTGGCGGCCGGCAGGCCGGACACGGTCAGCGGCTCGATGGGGCCGAGCGCCGCCCCGGCCAGGGTTCGCGCCACGTATTGCGTGACGTCCATGCCGGGCGACACGGGGGCGCCGTCGAACACGATCGCCGCGCCCGAGGGATGGCGGGCCAGCACCGCGCTTTCGCCATTGAGCAGGGCGAAGCCCTCGGGAACCTCGAAGGCCAAACCCAGCGCCGGATGGGTGAACGAGCGCCCGCGCACCACGCCCTGGGCGGGGTCGTCGCCATACAGCATGCCGTCGATGCGCCGCATGTACGGGCCTGGGTCGATGCGCTGGCCGTTGCCGGCGCCGGCCGCCGCGGCGGCGCGCTGGACCCGGTCGAGGGTGCGCGGATGCGAGGCCATGATGCCAAAGCCCTCGTCGCCCGAGCGGCCGGCGCGCCGCGCCTCCAATTCCGAGTGGCGGCGCAGGGTGGCGAGGAAGCTGGCCATCGCCCCGGTCGGATAGCCGGCCCGTTCGAGATAGCGGATGCCCAGGGTGTCGGCCTCGAACTCCTGCTCGCGCGAATAGCGCTGCAACAGCGCCTCGCCGCCAACCTGGGCCAGTTGCCCCAGGCGCGGGTCGCCCAGCACGGCGCCCAGCACCGCCGCGCCCAACTCGGCCAGCACGCCGCGGGTGGCGCGCTCGGACGAATGGCGGGCGGTGACGTGGCCGATCTCGTGGGCCATCACGCCGGCCAGTTCGGCCTCGTCGTCGGCCAGCGCGATCAGCCCGCGGGTGACGTAGACATAGCCGCCCGGCAGCGCCATGGCGTTGACCATTTCGGTGTTCAGCACGGTGAAGGTGAAGGGCGCGCCGGGCGTTTCCGAAACCCCCGTCAAGCGGGCGCCGATCTGATCGATATAGGCTTGCAGCGCCGGATCGGAATAGACCCCGCCGAAGGCGCGCACCAGTTCGGGATGCTGCGCGGCCCCCATCCGCGCCTCGGCGGCGGGCGAGATGATGCTGAAGCCGCTCTCGCCGGTGGCCGGCACCTCCGAGCACGCGGCGAGGCCGACCAGCGTGGCGAGCAGCAAGGCTTTCATGGTCATTCCACAACCTCGATCTGTTCCGGGTGCGAGGCTTCGATCAGGGGGCCGTTCCACGATTCCAGCCAGCCGCGCACCCTGACCAGCCGACCTTCGAGTCCGGCCGGGTCGCGCCCGGCGGCCAGGAACAGGCGCCTGGCGGCGGCGTCGAGAGTCACGGTGAAATCCGTCCGCCAGTCGGCCCCGAAGTTCAGATAGGTCTTGCCGCGCGTCTCGGCCACCTTCACCACCCGGCCCTCCACCAGATGATACGCCGCATCGCGCGCCCGCATCCCTTCGGCGCGCGAGGGGCGGTAGGCCGGCTCGGCCCACAGCCCGCGGGCCTCGGCGCGCGCCTCGG
>JADFZP010000326.1 GCA_015232485.1 Alphaproteobacteria bacterium | reverse complement strand
ACTAGCGGCATGATCCCCAAGGTGGAAACCTGCCGCGACGGGGCCTGATCACCGGCGCGCGACGCCTGATCCATCGAGGCGGCGGCGGTCTCCAGCGCCAGGGTGCTGTTGCTGTGATAGACATAGCCCACCACGGCCACCAGCAGGGGGATCATCGCCAGGGCGAAGGCGGCGGCGATGGTGAACTGAAGCCGGACCCGAAAAGCCACGATTTATCCCTTTTGCGTCAAACCGCTCGCCCGAAGGTTACAACACCCGCGCCGTGGTTGCGCCGCGCCAGCATTGACAAACAATGCAACTGCATTAACAAGCAGAGCATCCATCTCTCTGAACCGGAGAGCGCCATGCCCGCCATCCTCGAAGTCGAATCCACTTTGACCGACCGCTACCAGACCACGGTGCCGGAAACCGTGCGTCGTGCCCTTCGGCTCGGCAAGCGCGACAAGATCCATTACACCATTCGTCCCAGCGGCGAGGTGCTGCTGACCCGCGCCAAGCCCTCCGAGGGCGATGACCCGGTGCTCGGACAGTTTCTCGGCTTCCTGGCTCGGGACATCGCAGACCATCCTGAGCGCCTGCGGACCGTGGATGCTGGTCTCGTCCAACGGCTCCGGTCGCTGGTGGGCGGCGTCGAAGTCGATCTCGATGCCGCCCTGTCGGCAGACGATGAATGAGCACGGGCGAGGCGCCGCCCCTGGTCATTCACGGCTGGGCGGTCTTCGCCCACCCGCTGTTTCTCGCCCAGATTGAAACGCTGGCACGGCAGGTCGAGACCCTTAAGCACAGAGACCCGGTCGGATATGGGAAGAAGAACGCCAGCAAGCGACTGGCGGCCGTCACAAAGTTGGCCTTCGATGTCGTCCCGCAAGATCCGGCCCGGCCGGAGTACCGCCAAGGCGGCACCCTTGGCGATGATCACAAGCACTGGTTCCGGGCGAAGTTCTTCCAGCGGTACCGGCTGTTCTTCCGCTACCACGCGGCCAGCAAAGTGATCGTGTTCGCGTGGGTCAACGACGAGGACGCCAAGCGTGCCTATGAGAGCGGCGGCGACACCTACCGGGTGTTTCGCAAAATGCTGGAAAGCGGTCATCCCCAGGACGATTGGAACCAGTTGCTGGCCGAGGCCCACGCCGAGGGGCAGCGCTTGCCGCGGTTCGCCGCTGGCATAACGCCGTAAGGTTTGGCTTCTACGCCCCGGCCCCGTCGGAGGAAGAGGGTCCTGCCGGCGCCGACGGCGATCCACACCGCGAACGTCCCGCGCCGTCTTTGCAACCCATATCGAAGGTGGTAGCCTTCGCCATGACCCGCCCGCCGTGCTTCGTCCTGATGCCCTTCGGCCGCCTGATCCCGTGTCCGCTCGACGGCGTTCCCTGACCTATGGAGCTGCCCCTCAAGACGGTGTTCGCCTTCTGCGCCGCGCAGGATGGGCTGTTGCGCGAGTTGTTCGCGGCGCGCGGCGGAGTGGGCGAGGCCGAGCTGTTCGCGATGGCCCAGCGTCATGGCGGCGCCGAGCCCGGTCCGGCGGGGGTGGTCGAACGGCTGCGGCGCTTCCGCCTGATCGAAGAGCGGCCGGGTGAAACCCTGGTTCTCGAACTGACCCGCGCCGCCCGCGACTTCCTGTCCTTTCTGCTGGCCGAGCACGATCTCGAGACCCCGGAACTGATGCGCGCCCATCTGGCCGAGTTGCGCGAACGGGGCTCCGGTCTGGCCGCCGCCGCGCTGGCTGGTGACGGTGACCGGGTGGCGCTGGAGATGGAGCGCCTCGACCGTACCCTCGAGGAGCTTCGGGCGCACGCCTGGACCACCTATCGCGCGCTCCTCGCCACCGCCGCCGACCTGCGCGCCAATCGCCATCGGCGCACCGCCCACCAACGCTTCCTGCGCATCAACGACCTGTGGGGGCACTATCTGATCCCGCTGCGTCGCCTGCTCGAACCGGACGGCGAGGCCGATGCCGCCTTTCTCGGACTGGAGGCGCAGTTGCGGCAGGCGGCCGGATTGTTCCGCCTGGACGGGCGACTGCATGCCGCGCTGACCGTCACGGCGGCCCGTCTGGCGCGGGTGCGCAAAGACGGCTCGCGGCTGTTCGACGACGCCTATGGGGAAATCCTGCCGCTCTACGACCGCTTCCGCCGGCTCGATCAGGTGGAGCGGGGGGCCGTGCTGCTGCTCGACCGGCTGGAGCGGAGCGGGGTGGGCGCCCTGCGGCTGGAGCGGCGGCTGCCGATCGCTTCGGTGACCTTCCAACCATTGCCCAGCGATGCCGATCAACTCGGCCGGCTGGTGGCCATCCTGGGCTATGTGCCGAGTCCGCCGCCGCCGCTCGCCCCGCCCGAATGGCGGCGGCCGCCACTGGTTCTGTCGCCCGAGCGGGTGTGGGCGCGTCTCGCGGCCGATCTGCCGCTCGCCGATCTGATGGGCTGGGTGCTGGCCGCTTGGCCCGAGGCGCCGCTCGACCTGACGCTGGCGGTGTTCGGCGAATTGCGCGGCGACCCGCGTTTGACCGTGCGACCGGCCGGCGCGCGGCGGCGCTACCGGCATCGCGACTCCGTGCTCGAAGCGGCGCCGCTGATCGTCGAGGTGGCGGCATGACCTCGCTGCCGCTCGACCGCATGGAGCGGTTTCAGGAGATTTTCGACGCCCTGCGCGGTGGCCGCCATCTGTCGTCCGACAACGAGGATGCGGCGCTGTGGCATGCCTGGCGCGGCCACAAGGAGGCCTGGAGCGCCCTGTTCGCGGCGATGGGCCTGCGTCTGGTCGACGATCCGGCCGGATTCTGCTTCCTCGCCCGCGAGGACGTCACCTCGACGGCGGTGCCGAAAATGGCGGTGTTCATGCTGGTGCTGATCCGCCATTTGTGCGACGCCGATCAGGACCCCGAGGCGGCGCTGCTGGAGGGCGTCTTCGCCGTCGCCGACCTGCCCCATCTCGCCAAGGAGCGCCACCGTCAATGGCTGGCGCTGGTCGAGATCAGGACCGTCGAAAACCTCCAGTCGGTGGTGCAGAGCCTGATCCGCCTGGGCTTCGCCCGCCCCGTCGGCGCGGATCGCTTCCGCTTCTGCTTGCCCGTGCTGCGCTTCGTCGCGCTGTGCCAGGAGGCGCTGCGCGACGCGATGGTGGACGTCGAGGAGGCGTCGCCATGATTCCCGGCCCGTCGCGCCTGATCTTGTTGAACGCCGGAAAATACGATTTCGCCGAAATCGATCTGGCGACCACGATCCATCTGGTCGGGCCCAACAATGTCGGCAAGACCACCTTGGTCAACGCGCTTCAATTCCTGTACGTCGATTCGACGCGACACATGGAATTCGGTGGCCGGTCGCAGGACGAGACCAACCGCTATTATTTTCACGATCCGTTTTCCTACATCCTGTTCGAATGCCTGACCGCGCGGGGCGGCTTCCACATGGTCGGCCTGCGCGGATTGGGGCCGGCGCATCGCTTCGGCTTCGAACGCTTCGCCTTTCAGGGCCGCTTCCGCCGCGAGGATTTCGTCGGAGAGGACGGCCTGCCCCTGCCGCCGGATCAGGTGCGCGCCGGCTTGGCCGAGCGTGGCTTCACGGTGCTCGAACCCCGCAATCTGGTCGCCGCGCTGACGGGGGCCGCCGACGACAAGGGCGTGGCCCTGGGGCTGCTGCCGCTCAAGGGGCAGGGCGATTACCGCCGCTTCCGACGGATATTCGGCAATCTGCTGCGGCTGTCGCACCTGCGTCAGGACGATCTCAAGCAATTGTTGCTCGAGGTCAACGAGGACGCCTTTTCGGCCTTGGAAATCGACCTGGGTGGCCGGTTGGCCGAGGACTTCGTCAAGGCCAGCCGGCAAAAGGCGCAGCTCGACGAGATGGCGCGCCTCGAGCCGCAGGCCACTCGTCTGGTCGCGGCGCTCGACGAGGCGGCGGAAACGCGCTCGCGTCTGGTGGCGCTGTGGAGCCGGTTGCGCGCCGGTCAGGCCGCCGAGGAAAAGACGGCGCATCGCGAAGCCGCCCGGTTGCGCGAGGAGGGGCGCCTGCGCCAAGCCGAGGCCGTCGATCTCGAAGCGCGCCAGCGGGCGCAGGGCGAGGCCTTGACCGAAATGACCGGCCGGCTGGCGATCCAGGAAAGCGAGCTGGCCGCCTTGGACGCCCTGGAAAGGGAGTGCGGCACCCTGGTGGCCGCCCTCCAGGAGGCGCTGGTTCACGAGACCGAGGACCGCTGGTCCCAGCTTCGCGAAGCCTTGCGGGGCGCCGAGCGCACCGGCCCCGACGAGATCGCCGCCGCCGCGACGCGCGTCGAGCGCCGCTTGGACCACACCCGCCGACTGCTCGCCGCGGCCGGCGACAACGCCGCCGGGTGGCTGCGTCGGCGTTTCGGCGAGGACGAGTTGGCGCGGCTGTTCGCCGTCCTCGATCCCGCGTTGGCCGGACGGGCTTTGGGCGAGGACGTCGTCA
>JADFZP010000325.1 GCA_015232485.1 Alphaproteobacteria bacterium | reverse complement strand
CTCGCCCCAGGTCGCGGCGCGCGGCGACCACCATTGGCGGGTCGCCAAGCATCAGGCGGCCGGCGCCACCCTGACCACCGTCGCCCCCTTGAGCGCGCCCGAGCGCCGCGAGGAGATCGCCCGCATGCTGGCCGGCGCCCAAGTCACCGACCAAGCCCGCGCGGCGGCGGCGAGCCTGCTCGCCACGCCATGACCGACCCGGCGCACCTCCCGCCGCAGGATCTGACCATGGCCGAGGCGGCCACCGAACTGGAGCGCCTCGCCGCCGAGATCGCGGCCCACGACCGCGCCTATCACCAACACGACGCGCCGCTGATTTCGGACGCCGATTACGACGCCCTGCGCCGCCGCAACGCCGCCATCGAGTTCCGCTTCCCCGAATTGATCCGCGGCGATTCGCCCAGCCGGCGGGTCGGCGCGCCGCCGGTCGCCCAGTTCGGCAAGGTGCGCCACGCCGTACCCATGCTGTCGCTGGAGAACGCCTTCTCGGACGACGACGTGCGCGACTTCTTCGACGGCGTGCGCAACTTCATCAAGGAGCTGCGCGACGACCCCGGCCAGCCGATCGCCGTGGTCGCCGAGCCGAAGATCGACGGCCTGTCGATCTCGCTGCGCTACGAGGACGGCGCCTTCGTCCAGGGCGCGACGCGCGGCGACGGCTCGGAGGGCGAGGACGTCACCGCCAATCTGCGCACCCTCAAAGACCTGCCCCTGCGCCTGAGCCCGCCCTGCCCGTCGGTGGTCGAGGTGCGCGGCGAGGTCTACATGACCCGCGCCGACTTCATGGCGCTGAACGAGCGGCGCGCCGCCGAGGGCGAGCCGGTGTTCGCCAATCCGCGCAACGCCGCCGCCGGCAGCCTGCGCCAACTCGACCCCGGCATCACCGCCAAGCGGCCGTTGCGCCTGTTCGCCTATGCGCTGGGCGAGGTGGGCGAGCCACCCGCCGCCAGCCATTGGGAGTTCCTGGGACGGCTGACCGGGTGGGGTTTCCACGTCAACCCCGAGGCCCGGCGTTGCGCCGATGTCGACGAGGCGCTGGCCTTCCACCACGCCCTCCAGGACAGCCGGCCCACCCTGGACTACGACATCGATGGCGTGGTCTACAAGGTCGACCGCTTCGACTGGCAACAGCGCTTGGGCCAAGTGGCCCGCGCTCCGCGCTGGGCGGTGGCGCACAAATTCCCGGCCGAGCAGGCCCGCACCATCGTCCGCGCCATCGAGGTGCAGGTCGGACGGACCGGCGCTCTGACCCCCGTGGCCCATCTCGAGCCGGTGACGGTGGGCGGCGTGGTGGTCGCCCGCGCCACCCTCCACAACGAGGACGAAATCCGCCGCAAGGACATCCGCGTGGGCGATACCGTGGTGGTGCAGCGGGCCGGCGACGTGATCCCCCAAGTGGTCGCGGTGATCGACGACGGGGCGCGCCACGCCCGCCCGCCCTACGAGTTCCCAACCATCTGCCCGGTCTGCGGCGCGCATGCGACGCGGCCCGAGGGCGAGGTCATCCGCCGCTGCACCGGCGGCCTGACCTGCCCGGCCCAGGCGGTCGAGCGGCTGCGCCATTTCGCGGCCCGCGACGCCTTCGACATCGAGGGCTTGGGCGAAAAGAACGTCGAGTTCCTGTTCGCCAAGGGCTGGGTGAAAAGTCCCGCCGACATCTTCCGCCTGGGCGAGCGCTACGGCCCCGGCGCCAACCTGGAACGCCTGTCCACCCAGCCCGGCTGGGGCGCCGCCTCGGCGCGCAAGCTGTTCGAGGCGATCGACCGCCGCCGCGTCATCCCGCTCGACCGCCTGATCTTCGCGCTGGGCATCCGTCAGGTGGGCCAAGCCACGGCGCGCCTGCTGGCCCTGCATTACGGCTCGGCGGAAAACTGGCGCCGGCGCATGACCGAGGCCGCCGACCCGGCCTCGGACGCCTATGCCGAACTGACCAACATCAACGGCATCGGCCCCAGCGTGGCCCAGGACATCGTCGCCTTCTTCGCCGAGGCGCACAACCAGACCGCCCTCGACGATCTGGTCGACCAACTGGCCGAGATCGCGCCGCTGGAGGCCCCCCGCACCGCCTCGCCGATCGCCGGCAAGACCGTGGTGTTCACCGGCACGCTGGAGACCATGACCCGTTCCGAAGCCAAGGCCCGCGCCGAATCGCTGGGCGCCAAGGTGGCCGGATCGGTGTCGCGCGGCACCGACTGGGTGGTGGCCGGCGCCGATTCCGGCTCGAAGGCCGCCAAGGCGCGCGACTTGGGGGTGGCGGTGCTGACCGAACAGGAGTGGCTGGCGCTGATCGGGGGGTGACCGGCGCCCCCCGACGCGTCATTATGAAGCGATCGGCACCAGACGGGGCGAGCGGTGAGCGTTCAGGAAAAGACCTTCAAACCCAACGCGATCATCTTCCGCGAGGGCGATGACAGCGACGACGTGTTCGTGGTGGTCAGCGGCCGCGTCGAGCTGTCGAAGAACACCCCCTCGGGCAGCGTGGTGCTGGCCACGCTGGGGGCGGGCGACATGTTCGGCGAGATGGGCATCATCGAGCCCGGCCCGCGCAGCGCCACGGCCCGAACCGTCGAGCCGTGCCGTCTCCAAGTGATTCCGCGCGCCGAGTTCATGGCCTCGGTCAGCAAGGACCCGGCGCTGGCCATGCGCATCATGGGCACGCTGGTCGACCGGCTGCGCGACGCCGATGCGATGATCGGCCGCAAGCCGACCCGGCAAGAGCGGCGCGGATTGCTGCCGGGGTTGCTGGGCCGGCTGTTCGGACGCTCGCAACGCAAGGCCCTGCCGGCCCCCGAGGGCGCCACCGGAATCGTGGCGCCGCCCTTCGTGGTGCTTCTGGCGCAAATCGAGGGTGACACCGATGGCCGGGCGCAAGCCCTGGTCAAGACGGCGCTGGAGGCCGGGCCAGGCCTGTTCGTGCATCGCGGCGAGGCCTTGCTGCGGGCCGGCGACGTGCCCGACGGCACCGTGATGGGCGCCCTGGCCAGCCGCGTCCGCCATCTGCTGGCCGAGACCGAGGCCGATCTGGCCATCTGGGGCGCCGTCGAGGGTGGAGATTCGCTGGCCCTGCATTTCGGCAGCCTGTGCCTCCATGACGACGAGCCGGGCAGCTTCTCGCCCGCCACCATCCTGCGTCTGCCGCTGCCCTTCGAGGGCAATCTGGCCGAGTTGATTCGCACCTGCGCGCTGGCCGCCGTCGAGCCGGCCAACGACGCCCGGCGCGCCCTGCAACGCGCCCTGATCGGCCCCGCCGCGCAGTCGATCGAGGCCTTGGCCAAGCGCCCGCCGGTCCAGCTTACGATCGACCAGCAGCGCGGCCTGCTGACCTGCCATGGCCACGTGGCGGCGCTGCACGGCAGCCTGGACGGCGGCCCCGACTTCCTGGAGCGCGCCGCCACCTCGTATCGCGCCGCGCTCAAGCGGCTGTCCCGCCATCCCGCCCCGATGGAGGAATCGCTTCTCCACCGCGCCCTGGCCAGCGCCCTGGGCGCCATGGCCGAGCGCAAGGGCGACGAGGCCTCGGCGCGCGAGGCCGTCGCCGAATGGCGCTTGGCGGTCGAGACCCTGCCGCGCGCCTTGTTCCCGGTCGATTGGGGGGTCGCGCAAAACCGCCTGGGCTTGGCGCTGTACCGGCTGGACCTGCGCACCGGCGAGACCGAATTGCTGCGCGAGGCGTTCGCCGCCTTCCAGGCCGCCTTGCAGGCGCTGCCCCGGGGCGAATCCCGCTGGGCCGACTGCATGCACAATCTGGCGATCGCGCTTCAGGTCTATGGCGACCAGAAGAAGAACGCCGACGTGCTGCAACGCGCCGTCGAGGCGGCCCGCGCCGCGCTCGACTGCCGCAATCGCGAGGCCACCCCGCTGGCCTGGGCCGCCGCCTCGAACACCCTGGGCTCGGGGCTGTTCCTGCTCGACAAGCATGGCGGGCCGACGCCCAATCTGGACGAGGCGGCGCGCCACCTGACCGCCGCCGCCGAGGTCTATCGCGGCGCCGGCGCCGCCAATCTGGCCGCCGTGGCGGTCAAAAACCTGCAACGGGTTGAACGCCAAGCCAAGACCCGCCGCGAGCGCAAAGTGGCGACCCCCGACTGGGCCGGCGGCGAGGGCGGAGGCCCACCGGGCGACGACGATTGATGAAGGCGCCCTGGCGACAGCGAAGGGTCACACCCACTTGAAGGCCAAGCGAAACGGGAAAACACGGCAATGAACAAGTCCGATCTCTACGAGCGGGACTTCTTCGCCTGGGCCAATGAGCAGGCCGCCTTGCTGCGGGCCGGAAATCTTTCGGTCGCCGACATCGAGCACATCGCCGAGGAGATCGAAAGCATGGGACGAACGGAAAGGCGCGAAATGGTCAGCCGACTGACCGTCCTGCTTTTGCATCTCCTGAAATGGCGATATCAGCCCAGCCGGCGCGGCTCGTCTTGGTTCGCATCG
>JADFZP010000324.1 GCA_015232485.1 Alphaproteobacteria bacterium | reverse complement strand
CGAAACCTATGGCCGCATCGACGCGGTGCTGTTCGGCGCGGGCATCATCGAGGACGCGCTGCTGGTCAAGAAGACCCCCGACAGCCTGGACCGCGTCTTCGACACCAAGGTCGACGCCGCGTGGCTGTTGGCCCGCGAATTGCGGCCCGCCAGCCTGCGCTTCGTGGCGTTCTTCACCTCGGTGGCCGGGCGCTACGGCAATGCCGGCCAGACCGACTACGCGGCGGCCAACGAGACGCTGAACCGCTTCGCCTGGATGCTGCAAGCCCAGTGGGGGCCGGGGGTCAAGGTCTCGGCGATCAATTGGGGTCCGTGGGAGCCCACCACCCACGGGCTGGGCATGGTCACCCCGGAAACCAAGCGCCAGTTCGAGGAGCGCGGCGTGCGTCTGGTCGATCCGGAAGGCGGGCGCCGCTTCCTGCTGCACGAAATCCTGTACGCCCCGACCGGCGAGGTCGAGGTGATCGCCGGCCTGTCGCCCTGGGAATATTTGGAGGCCGAGGACGGCGCCTTGCCGTTCCCGCCCGATGGCGCCAGCGCACCCCCCGCCCATCTGCCCGCCCTGTGGGGCGCCCGCGTGGTGACGGCCGAGGGCGAGCGCCGTCTGTTGCGCCACCGCATCGATCTCGTCAACCAGCCCTGGCTGGACGACCACCGGCTCGATGGCCAGCCGGTGATGCCATTGGCGGGCGCCTTGGAGACCATGGCCCAAGCGGTCGAGGCGCTGGGCTGGGGCCGGGTGATCGAAATGCGCCAGACCCGTATGATGCGCGGCGTCGTGCTCGACGGCCCCGGCTTGGGCGTCGAAATCCGCACCCGCCGCATCGGCGCCTTCGAGATCGGCGTCGAACTGGTCGCGGCGGGCGAGGAAAAGCCCCGCTATCGCGGCACCGCCATCCTGGGCGAGCGTTTCCCCGATCCGCCGATCGTCGCCGTGCCCACGGCGCGCGGATCGCGGCCGCCATCGAGCGGCTACATCTACAATCGATGGTTCTTTCATGGTCCCTCGTTGCAAAGTCTGGGCGAAGTGCTGGCGCTGGACGGCGCCGGCATGGTGGCGCGCTGCCGGCCCGGCCGGGTGCGCGACTTCCTGCCGCCGGCCAGCGCCGACTCGCGGTGGACCTTCGACATCGCCCTGATCGACGGGGCGATGCAAAGCATGTCGGCCTGGGCGCGCGCCAATCAGAACGGGACGGCGCTGCCGGCGGCCATGGCCTCGGCGCGGCGCTTCGGCGAAGAGCCCTTGCCCGACGACTTGATCTTGGCGCTGGCCGTCGCAACGCCGCCCGACGAGCCGTCGATGCTGGCCAGCGTTTCAATCATCGACGGCCAGGGGCGGCTTCGCCTGCTGCTGGACGGTCTGGAAGCCGTCGCCAGCCGCGAACTGAACCGCGTGGGTGGCGGCTGGGCCGGCGGTATCCGGGAGTCCCTGGCATGAAAACGCGCGGCATCGGCATGGCCGACATCGCCATCATCGGCATGGCGGGGATCTTCCCCAAGGCGCCGGACGTGACGACCTTCTGGTCGAACATCCTGAACAAGGTCGACGCGGTCGGCGAGGCGCCCCCCGGCTGGCTGGGCGACGAGACGGTGTTCGACCCGGACAGCGACGAAGACACCCGCATCTATACCCGCCACGGCGGGTTCCTGGGGCCGCTGTCGCGTTTCGATCCGCGCCCCTATGGCACCATGCCGGTGTCGATCCTGGGCGGCGAGCCCGACCAGTTCCTGGCCCTCGAGGTCGCCGACCGCGCCCTGGCCGACGCCGGCCTGACCGGCAAACTGGACGGCGAGCGCGCCGGCATCATTCTGGGCCACGGCATCCACGCCAACCGCGCCAACGTCAACGGCATGCAGCACGGCATCGCCATCGACCAGACGCTGGGCCTGCTGAAATCGGTCCATCCGCATTTGTCGCCCGCCGCGCTGGACGAGATTCGCGGATTGCTGCGCGCCAAGCTGCCGCCGATCGGCGTCGACGTGATACCCGGCCTGGTGCCCAACATGATGACCGGGCGCATCGCCAACCGGCTTGACCTGATGGGGCCGAACTACATCATCGACGCGGCCTGCGCCTCGACGCTGTTGTCGGTCGAGGCGGCGGTGCTGGAATTGCGGCGCGGCCGGGCCGACGTGATGATCGCGGGCGGCGTCAACACCACCACCTCGCCGCTGGTCTACATGGTGTTTTGCCAATTGGGGGCGCTGTCGCGCAAATCGCGGGTGCGGCCCTTCGACGCGGGCGCCGATGGCACCATCCTGGGCGAGGGCTTGGGGATGGTGGTGCTGAAGCGGCTTGACGACGCCTTGGAGGCGGGCGACCGCGTCTATGCGGTGATCAAGGCGATCGGCCAATCCTCGGACGGGCGGGGCGGCGGCCTGATGGCGCCGCGCTTCGAGGGCGAGGTGCTGGCCATGCGCCGCGCCTACGAGGAATCGGGGATCGATCCCGCGACGATCGGCTTGATCGAGGCGCACGGCACCGGCATCCCGCTGGGCGACCGCACCGAGATCCGCTCGCTGCGCGCCGTGATGGGCGGCCGCTCGCGGCGCTATCCGCACATTCCGATCGGCTCGGTCAAGTCGATGATCGGGCATTGCATCCCGGCCGCCGGCTCGGCCTCGCTGATCAAGATGGCCTTGGCGCTGCACGTCAAGATCGTGCCGCCGACCCTGTGCGACACGCCCAGCGCCGGGCTGGATCTCGAAGACACCCCGTTCTATGTCGCGGCCCACGCCGAGCCGTGGATCAATGGCTCCGCGTCGCCCCGGCGGGCGGCGATCAATTCGTTCGGGTTCGGCGGCATCAACGCCCATCTGGTGCTTGAAGAGGCGCCGGGCGGCGCGATGGACGCCGGCGCCGCCTTCGCGTTGCGTCCCGAATCGGCCGGCGATCTGCTGGTGTTGGGCCAGCCCGACCGGCCCGCCCTGCTGGCCGAGATCGACGCGCTGATCGCCCGGCTGGGCGAGGGCGCCCGCCTGCCCGAATTGGCCCGCGAGTCGTGGTCGCGCGTGGCTCCCGGCATCGAGCGCCTGGCGATCGTGGCGTCGGATGCCCCCGACCTCGCCAAGAAGCTGGAGCAGGCGCGGTCCAAGCTGATCGTTGCGGATTGCCAACAAATCCGCACGCGCGGCGGCGCCTATTTCACCAATCGCCCCTTGCGCGGCAAGGTGGCCTTTTTGTTCCCCGGCGAGAACTCGCAGTTCCCCGGCATGCTGCACGATCTGGCGATGGCCTTCCCGCAGGTGCGCGGCTGGTTCGATTTCCTGGAGGGCCTGTTCAGCGAGCGCGATCTGCCGCCGCGCGCCGTGATCTTTCCGCCATCGTCCTGCCTGACCGACGACGAGCGCGCCATGCTGGAACAGCGCTTACGCGACGTCGACGCCGGGTCCGAGGCGGTGTTCACCGCCGATCAGGCGCTGTTCGGGCTGTTGATGGCGTTCGGCGTCCGGCCCGACTTCATGGTCGGCCACAGCACCGGGGAAAACGCGGCGATCGTCGCCTCGGGCGTCACCGGCTTCGACGCGGGCCAGATCGGCGACTACATCCGCGCCATGAACGCGATCTTCCGGAAGCTTCAAGACGAGGGCCGCATTCCCGGCGGCGGCCTGCTGAACGTCGGCGCCGTCAAGCGCGAGGCGCTGCTGGCGGTGGTCGCCGAGTTCGAGCCGCGCGGCCTGCACTTCACCATGGACAACTGCCCCAACCAGGCGATCCTGTTCGGTCCCGACGCGGTGATCGCCGAGGTCTCGGCCCGCTTGTCGGCCGAGGGCGCGATGTGCCAGCCGCTGGTCCTGGAATGGCCCTACCACACCCCGCTGATCGCCCCGATGGCCGACGCCTTCGCCGAGCTGTTCCGTCCCATCGAGCCGCGAACGCCGATCGGCCGGCTGTTCTCGTGCGCCACCACCCTGCCCTTTCCCGAGACGCGCGAGGCGTTCCAGGCCACCGCCAACGCGCAATACACCAGCCGCGTCCGCTTCACCGAGCTGATCGGCCGGCTGTGGGACGAGGGCGCCCGCCTGTTCGTCGAATGCGGCCCGTCCGGCCACCTGACCGCCTTCGTCGGCGACATCCTGGGCGAGCGGCCACATCTGGCGGTGGCCGCCAATGTGCGGCGCCGCGGCGGGCTGGCGCAGGTGATGCACATGCTGGCCCAGCTTTTCGTCCACCAGACGCCGATCGACCCCCAGCCCTTGCTGGGCAACCGGCCCGATTCGGCCCCGGCGCGCAAGTCGGCGCCGCTGAACAGCGACCTGCCCTTCATCCGCCTGGACCCGCCGGCCGTCGAGCGGGTGCGCGCCCTGATCGGCGCGCCAACGCCCGCCGCCGCTCCTCCCACCGCCCCGGCTCCGCGTCGGGACGGGCTGACCGGCCATTTCGACCTGATGAACCGCTTCCTGGTCCAACAGCAGGCGGTCGCGGTGGGCGCCGCCTCGCCGGTGCGCG
>JADFZP010000323.1 GCA_015232485.1 Alphaproteobacteria bacterium | reverse complement strand
AGTTTGAAGAGAGGGAGGCTGACCTCGCGTAAGGCCAACATCACGATCATCAAGATAGGGCAACATCTCGCCCGTATCAACCATATTAATAATGTGTCTTAGAAACACTCTATCGAGTGGCCCGGCAGGGCGGCCGACAGCACCGCCTGGACGGGCTTGCGGCCCAGATCGCGGGTGACGAACACCAGCCGGCTGCGCCGATCGGCGTCGGGCCATGCGGGCAGCGCGGCGGGGGGGTGGAACAGGTGCTGCACCCCATGCACCACGAAGGGCGTGTCGAAGCCCTCGGCGGCGATGATGCCTTTGAGGCGCAGCAGATGCTCGCCGCGCGTGGCGATCAGCAGTTCCAGCGCCATCACCAGACTGTCCCATGGCACCGGCCGGTCGATCAGCAAGGCGAAGCTCTCGACCCCGTCGGGATGGTGGTCGTGGGCGTGGTGGCTTTCCAGCTTCAGCCAGCCGGCCACGTCGGGCGTCTTGGCGGTACCGTCGAACAGGCCGCAGCCCAGCACCGCCTCGGGCGGGATGGCGCCTTGGACCGCCTCGATGATCGGGGCGGCGGGATTGAGGGCGCGCAGGCGGTCCCTCAAGAGGCTAAGCGCCTGGGGGGCGGCGAGATCGGTCTTGGTCAGCACCAGTCGGTCGGCGATGGCGGCCTGCTTGACGGCCTCGCGGTGGTGGTCGAACTGGGTGGCGGCGTTGACCGCGTCGATGGTGGCGACGATGCCGTCCAGGCGGTAGCGGGCGCCGATCAGGGGATCGGTCATCAGGGTGTGCAGGATCGGCGCCGGATCGGCCAAGCCGGTGGTCTCGATCACCACCCGGCGGAATTCGGGGATTCCACCGCGCACTCGTTCAAGGAACAGGTTGCGCAAGGCGGTCACCATGTCGCCACGCAGCTTGCAGCACAGGCAGCCCGATTGAAGCAGGACGATGTCCTCGGCCACCTCGCGCAGCAACAGGTGGTCAAGGCCGATCTCGCCCAACTCGTTCATCAGGACGGCGGTCTCGGACATGCCCGGCTGGCCGAGCAGATGGCGCAGCAGGGTGGTCTTGCCGCTGCCCAGAAAGCCGGTCAGAACGGTTATCGGGATGGGAAGATCGCTCATCCGCCGTATAGATCCTTGGGGTCGATCTCGACCGGGGCGACCACCTCCAGCCCTTGCGGGCGGGCGGCCGTGTAGAAGCAACTGCGCCGCCCGGTGTGGCAGGCGACGCCGGTCTGGTCGACCAGCAGCAGCAGCGTGTCGCCGTCGCAGTCGATCAGGAATTCCTTCAACACCTGTTGCTGGCCCGAGGTCTCGCCCTTGCGCCACAGCTTGCCGCGCGAGCGCGAGAAATAGCAGACGTGGCCGGTGCGCAGCGTCTCTTCGACCGCCTCGCGGTTCATCCAGGCCATCATCAGCACTTCGCGGGTGTCATGCTGCTGGGCGATGGCGGGCACCAGCCCGGCGGAATCGAATTTGAGGGCGGCGAGCGTCGCGGCGGGATCGGTGGTCATGGGCGTGCTCCAAGGCAGGCGGCGACCGAATCGGCCATCGCCCGCAGGGTGGCTTCGTAGTGAAGGGGGCCGGGGGGCAGGGCGGTGCCCAAATCGTCGAGTTCCCCGACCGCGACCGAGGTGCCCTCGACGATGGTGGCGATCGCCTTGGGGCTGAACTGGGGCTCGCGGAAGACGCAGGCGACGTCGTGGCGCGCCAAGCGCTCGCGCAACGCGACGATCCGCTTGGCGCCCGGACTCCGTTCGGGGTCGATGGTCACCGAGCCGGCCGCCGCCAATCCATACCGCCGCTCGAAATACTGATAGGCGTCGTGGAACACCAGGAACGGCCGCTTGGCCAGCGGGGCGAGACGCGCCGCGATCTCGGCGTCGAGCGCCGCGATCCGCCGCTTGGCTGCACCCGCATTGGCGCGGTAGGTCGCGGCGTTGGCCGGATCGACGCGTTCCAACGCCGCCGCCGCGGCATCGAGGAAAGCCAGCGCGTTGGCCGGGTCCAGCCACAGATGGGTGTCGTGGTGGTCCCCGTGTTCGTCGGCGTGGGAGTCCCAAAGTCCGCCCTCGCGCGTCGGCAGAAGCTGGACGCCCGGCGCCTCGGCCATTTCGACCACCACGGCGCGGTCGGCCAGATTTTTCAGCGGCTTGTCCAGGAAGGTCTCCAAATGGTCGCTGACTCGGAACACCACTTGCGCCTCGGACAGCGCGCGGGCCTCGGAGGGCTTCAGCGAATAGCCGTGCGGCGAGCCGGAGGCGATCAGCAGGCGGGGCTCGCCGACCCCCTCCATCACCATCGCCACCAAGGAATGCAGGGGCTTGATGGTCGCCACCACCGGCGGCGCCGCGGCGGCGGCCGGCAGCGGGGCCAGCAGGAAAAGAAGGATGGGAAGGGCGCGCCGCATGATGATCCCCTTTGACGAAGACGCAACGTTATAGCATAACATTGGCGGCATGATCCCCTCCAATTTCCCCATTCCGGGCCACGATCATCGGCACTGCGTCGGCGCCGCCCTCGACGCGGCCGAGGCTCATTGCTTGGCGCGCGGCCAACGCCTGACGCCATTGCGCCGGCGGGTGCTCGAACTGGTGTGGGCCGGTCATGGGCCGGTCGGCGCCTATGCCTTGCTTGACGCGCTGCGCGCCGAGGGCCAGGCGGCGGCGCCGCCCACCGTCTATCGCACGCTCGATTTCCTGGTCGCCCAAGGTTTGGTCCATCGCATCGAGCGTCTGAACGCCTTTGTCGGCTGCGCGGCGCCCGGCCGGCCGCATGTTGGGCAATTCCTGATCTGCGCGGCTTGCAAATCGGTGGCCGAACTCGATGACCGCGCCGTGATTGCCGCGGTGATCGACGCGGCGGCGCGGCTGGGCTTTTCGGTCGACCGCCAGACCGTCGAGATCGAGGGGCTGTGCCCCGCCTGCCGGGCCGCCGCCGATGGCTGAGCCGCTGATCCGCCTGGACGGGGTGAGCGTCGATTTCGGCGGCCAGCCGGCGCTCGACGGCGTGGCGCTTGCCGTCATGCCGGGGCAGGTGGTGACCATCGTCGGCCCGAATGGCGCCGGAAAGTCGACCCTGCTGCGGGTGGTGCTGGGCTTGCTGCGCCCGCATGGCGGAACGGTGTGGCGGCGGCCCGGCCTGACGGTGGGCTATGTGCCGCAAAGCTTCCAGGTGGCGCCGGGTTTGCCGATGACGGTGCGACGGTTCCTCACCCTGGCGGCGCGCGGCCTGGACGAGGCGCGGCTGATCCGGGCGCTCGACGAGGTCGGGTTGCCGCCGTCGCTGCTCGATCGCCAACTGGGCAGCCTGTCGGGCGGCGAGCGCCGCCGCGCCCTGGTCGCCCGCGCCGCGCTCAGGAAGCCCGATCTCCTGGTGATGGACGAGCCGGTGGGCGGCGTCGACGTGGTTGGCCAGGCCGAGCTTTACGACCGTATCGGCGTCATTCGCGCCGAGACCGGCTGCGGGGTGCTGTTGGTCTCGCACGATCTGCATCTGGTGATGGCCGCGACCGACCACGTCGTCTGCCTCAATCGCCACGTCTGCTGCCAGGGTCCGCCGCATGCGGTGGGCCGCGATCCCTCGTATGTCCGGCTGTTCGGCGCCCAGGCGGCGGCCGCGCTGGCGATCTATGCCCATCGCCACGATCATCGCCACGACGCCGCCGGCCATGCCGAGCCGCTCGACGGCGGGGGATGCCGCCATGATGGATGACTTCCTGCTGCGCGCCCTGCTGGCCGGGATCGGCGTGGCGCTGGCGGCCGGGCCGTTGGGCGCCTTCGTGGTGTGGCGGCGCATGGCCTATTTCGGCGACACGCTGGCCCATGCCGGTTTGCTCGGCGTGGCGTTGGGGCTTCTGATGGGCGTCGCCTCGACCCCGGCCATCCTGGGGGTGGCCGCCCTGGTCGCCCTGGCGCTGGCCGCGCTGCAACGCGAGCGGCGGCTGGCCTCGGACACCATGCTGGGAATCTTGTCCCATGGCGCCTTGTCGATCGGCGTGGTCGCCCTGGCCTTCGTACAGGGCGTGCGGGTCGATCTGTCGGCCTATCTGTTCGGCGACATCCTGGCGGTCGGACCCGCCGACCTCGCCTGGATCTGGGGAGGTGGCGCGGCGGTGCTGGCCGCGCTGGCCGCGCTGTGGCGGCCCTTGCTGTCGCTGACCCTCGACGAGGATCTGGCCGGCGCCGAGGGCGTGCCGGTCGCCGCCGTGCGCACCGCCTTCCTGCTGATGATCGCCCTGATCGTCGCGTTGGCCATGAAGATCGTCGGCATCCTGCTGATCACCGCCCTGCTGGTGGTCCCGGCCGCCACCGCCCGCCGCTTCGCCTCGACCCCGGAAGGAATGGCCGGCATCGCCGCCGCCCTGGGCGCCGTCGGCGTGGTGGCGGGACTGGCCGGCTCGTTCACCTGGGACACCCCGGCCGGCCCGTCCATCGTGGTGGCGGCGGTGGCGTTGTTCGCCCTTAC
>JADFZP010000322.1 GCA_015232485.1 Alphaproteobacteria bacterium | reverse complement strand
GCCACCACCTCGGCGTCCTCGGTCTCGCTTTCCGAGGTCACCTGATTGCGGCCATTGCGCTTCGAGACGTAAAGCGCCTCGTCGGCGCGGTGGACGAAGCGGCCCAGCGGCTCGCCCAGGCGATATTCGGCGACGCCGATCGACAGGGTGATCTTGCCCAGGCTGACGCCGGTGCGGCGGTTGACCACCTTCTTGCGCTCGACCGCCATGCGGATCGCCTCGGCCACCTTGAGGGCCGAGGATATCGTCGTGTCGGGCAGGATGACGCTGAATTCCTCGCCGCCATAGCGCGCGGCCGTGTCGCGGCCCTTGACGTTCTCGACCAGCGTCTTGGCGACCAGCTTCAGCACTTGGTCGCCCATCGCGTGGCCGTAATTGTCGTTGAAATTCTTGAACAGGTCGATGTCGATCATGCACAGGCACAGCGGCTCGCCCTTTTCACGGGCGGCGACGGCCGATTCGGTGAGCGCCACGTCGAATTGCCGGCGGTTGGCGATGCCGGTCAGCGCGTCGGTGGCCGATTCCCTCTTCAACTCGTCGAGATTGTGGCGCAACTCGGTGATTTCGCGGGTCGACGAGGTCAACCGGTCTTCGAGCTGGCGGTTGACGGCCAGCATGGTGCGGGTCTCGCCGATGATCGCCTCGACCATCGAGCGCAGCCCGTCCGATTGGTCGCCGCGATCGCTCAAATGTTCGTTGAAGCTGCCCAGGGACTCGGTGTAGCTGCTCGCCTCCTTGGTCGCCGAGGCGGTGATGGCGGTGATCTTGGCGATCGCCTCCTCAAGGCGCCGGCTGGCGGCGATCAGGGCGTTGGGGCCGGCCAACACGCCGAAGAAGCGCTCGAAGATTTCGGCGGCGGCCTCGTCGCTGATCGAGCCATTCGCCTTGAGATGGGCCTCGACCGCGTTGCGCACGTCGGGATGCTGCTCGGAGACGCAGGAATAAAACACCGTGAAGACGTTCGGATTGGGCGCCAAGCCATGACGTTCGAGCGCCGCCATGGTGTCGGCGGCCCAGCGTTGCGCGATGGCCCTGGCCTCGTGATACGGCATCGGTTACCCCCGCTCTCCCCTCATACCGGTGAGCCGATAAATCGACTCACCTCATTGGCCCCTCGCCGGGCGGGCGCCCCGGCGCCCTTGGCCGCCGCCGCAATGGCGGCTTCGACGATCGGTCGTTCCGACCGCCCGCCGGTATCAATGGCACTGCCCGACCGATCCCTCGGCGCAGACCCGCTTGCCGTCCGTCCAGGTGGCGCCCGACAGATCGGCCTGCAACAGGTCCGCGTTGGACAGACGCGCCCCGGTCAGATCGGCGCCGCGCAGAATCGCTTGAAAGAAGCGTGTCCGCCGCAGATCGGTGTTCTTCAGCGAGGCGCCCGTCAGATCGGCCTTGGTGAAGTCGGATTCGACGAACGATCCCTCGTCCAGCACCGCTCCGCTCATCTTGGCGCTGATGAACTTGGCGCGGTAGGCGCTGGCCTTGGACAGGTCGGCCTTGGCGAGATCGGCGCGGTGGAAGCTGGTGTCGATCACGCGGGCGCCCGCCAAGTCGCTACCCACCAAATCGCGGCCATGCAGAGAACACCGTTGCCAATCCACCCCCGGAGAGGGTGGTGCGTTGCAATCCGCGGCGAGGGCGGGAGAGGCGAGGACGACCAGTCCCAGGGCGATGACGACACGCTTCATGAGACATCATGTAATCCCTGCGATGCGTCGAAGCAAACGTTTGTGCGGCTCGACATCGCGCCCGTTTACCTGGGGGGATGTCGGCCTTACGTTAGGGGGAGGCAACGAACGGGAAACAGCCATGGCGACCAACGAAGCGGACCAGATTCTGGCGGAGGCGGAACGCCGCTGGCTGAGCGACGACACCGAGGCGGCGCGGGCCGGCTTCGAGCGGGCGCGCGCGATGTACCGCGAGCAGGGCGACACCCAGGGCGAATCGAACGCGCTGACCCTGTTGGGCGATCTGGAGATGCGGCTGCATCGCCATGAGCAGGCGCGCGAAGCCTTCGTCGAGGCGCGCACCCTGATCGCCAGCGGCCGCGAGCAGGGCGACCAGGGCGGGCTGCTGGCCCGGCTGGGCGAGTTGGCCCACATCCAGGGCAACAACGCCGAGGCGCGCCAGTTCTATCTTTCGGCGCGCGAACATTTCCGGGCCGGCGGCGATTTGTCCGGCGAGGCGCACGTCCTGAAGCGGCTGGGCCACATCGAGCGCGCCGATGGCCACGAGGACCAGGCGCTCGATCTCTACGTCGCGGCCGTCGGCCTGTACCGGCGGGCCGGCGACGGGCTGGGCGAGGCGCGCGCCTTGCGCGGGCTGGCCCAGGTCGAACGCGCGCTGGGCCACCCCGAGCGCGCCCACCGCCATCTCGACGAATCGATCGGCCTGTACCGCCAAGCCGGCGACATGCTGGGCGAGGCCAGCGCCCAATCCGCGCTGGGCCAATTGCTGCGCGGCATGAACCAGCCGGCCGAGACGCGCCAGGCCTTCGAACTGGCCCGCTCGCTTTACGCCCGCGCCGGCCATGTCAGGGGCGAGGCCGATCTGTGCCAAGAACTCGCCAAGCTGGAAGCCCACGACGACCCGGCCAAGGCCCGCCGCCACCTCGAAGCCGCGCTGCGCCTTTACACGAAGCTGGGCGACGCGGCGCAGATCGAACGGGCCGAGAAGGAATTGCGGGGTTTGGGGGGCTGACGCCCCCCGCCCTTAAATCCTGACCAGCGGCTTGTACTTGATGCGGTGCGGCTGATCGGCCTCGGCGCCCAGGCGGCGCTTGCGGTCGGCTTCGTAGTCGCCGTAATTGCCCTCGAACCAGACCACCTGGCTGTCGCCCTCGAAGGCCATGATGTGGGTGGCGATGCGGTCGAGGAACCAGCGATCGTGGCTGATGACCACCGCGCAGCCGGGGAATTCGAGCAGCGATTCCTCGAGCGCGCGCAAGGTGTCGACGTCGAGATCGTTGGTCGGTTCGTCGAGCAGGATGACGTTGGCGCCGGATTTCAGCATCTTGGCGAGGTGGACGCGGTTGCGTTCGCCGCCCGACAACTGGCCGACCTTCTTCTGCTGGTCCGAGCCCTTGAAGTTGAACTGCGCGACATAGGCGCGGCTGGCCATCTTGCGCTTGCCCAGTTCGATCTCGTCGTTGCCGCCCGAGATTTCCTCCCACACCGTCTTGTTGCTGGCCAAGCTGTCGCGGCTTTGGTCGACATAGCCCAGTTCGACGGTGTCGCCCACCTTGAAGCTGCCGGAATCGGGCTGCTCGCGGCCGGTGATCATGCGGAACAGGGTGGTCTTGCCGGCGCCGTTGGGGCCGATGATGCCGACGATGCCGCCGGGCGGCAGGCGGAAGTTCAAATCCTCGATCAGCAACTGGTCGCCATAGCCCTTGCGCAGATGCTCGGCCTCGATGACCAGATTGCCCAGCCGGGGGCCGGGCGGAATGACGATCTGGGCGGTTCCGCCCTGCTTCTCGCTGGCCTGGGCGACCAGCGTCTCATAGGCGCTGATGCGGGCCTTGTTCTTGGCCTGACGGGCGCGCGGGCTGGCCCGCACCCATTCCAGCTCCTCCTTGATGGTGCGCTGGCGGGCGCTCTCTTCCTTCGATTCCTGTTCGAGGCGCTTTTCCTTCTGTTCCAGCCAAGCGGTGTAGTTGCCCTCGTAAGGAATGCCCTTGCCGCGGTCGAGTTCCAGAATCCAGCCGGTGACGTTATCGAGGAAGTAGCGGTCGTGGGTGACGATCACCACGGTGCCGGTGTAATCCTCGAGGAAGCGTTCCAGCCAGCCCACCGATTCGGCGTCGAGATGGTTGGTCGGCTCGTCGAGCAGCAGCAGATCGGGATGGGCGAGCAACAGGCGGCACAGCGCCACGCGGCGCCGCTCGCCACCCGACAGCTTGTCGACGGCGGCGTCGCCGGCCGGACAGCGCAGGGCGTCCATGGCGATCTCGACATTGCGCTGAAGGTTCCAGGCGTCGAGGTGATCGATCTTCTCCTGAAGATCGGCCTGCTCGACGATCAGGTCGTTCATCTCGTCGTCGGTCATCTCCTCGGCGAATTTGGCGTTGACCGCCTCGAAGCGGTCGAGCAGCGCCTTGGTCGCCGCGACCCCCTCCATCACATTGCCGAGCACGTCCTTGGACGGATCAAGCTCGGGCTCCTGCGACAGGTGGCCGATCTTGACCCCCTCGGCCGCCCAGGCCTCGCCGCCGAAATCGTGGTCGATGCCCGCCATGATCTTGAGCAGCGTCGACTTGCCCGAGCCGTTATGGCCCAGCACGCCGATCTTGGCGCCGGGCAGGAAGGAGAGATGCAGCCCTTTCAGGACCTCGCGCCCGCCAGGATAGACCTTGGTCAGGTTCTTCATCACGTAGATGTACTGATAGGCGGCCATCAATTCCTCCGCTGCGGGGTGGCCGCCCGTTGTACCGCAGGGCGCCCACGGGCGCAATC
>JADFZP010000321.1:2946-4457 GCA_015232485.1 Alphaproteobacteria bacterium | reverse complement strand
TGAGCCGCAGCGGCCTGTACTACCAGCCCCAGCCGGTCACGGCCGCCGATTTGGCCCGACGACACGAAACGTCAATTCTTGTAGCATAGCGGATCAAAACGCGAACTACGCGGCCTTGACCTGGAAAAGACCCGGTCGCAAGGGTCGAAATTCCCCAGCTTCCAAGCCGGTTTCGGCCTCCCAGACGTAGTCGCCGGTCAGGTTGATGTGGTCCCAGCCGAGAGGCGACAGGTGGGTCAGCAGATGATCGGGGATGACTTCGCCTTCCGAGCGCAAGGTGTCGACGGCACGCGCCAGATACGCGGTGTTCCAGAGCGCGATTGCGGTGAGCACGACATTGAGGCCGCTGGCACGGTGCTGCTGGGCCTCCCGGCCGCGATCCTGCAATTCGCCGCGGCGGTGAAAGAAGACGGCCCGTGCAAGGCTGTTGCGGGCCTCGCCCTTGTTGAGTTCGTGGCTGGCATTCCGGCGCAGTCCCGGGTCCTCCAGCCAGTCGAGGGTGAACAGTGTGCGCTCCAGCCTGCCGAGCTCGCGCAGAGCCATGGCCAACCCGTTTTGGCGCGGAAAGGCGGCCAACCGCCGCATGATCAGCGACGCGGTCACGGTGCCGGTGCGAATGGAGGCGGCCAACCGCAGGATTTCGTCCCAGTGGGCGCGAATCAGATTGATGTCGAGGCGGCCGGAGAGCATTGGCTCGAGAGTTGGATAGGCGGACACGGCATCGGCGCTGTACAGCCGCCGTCCCTTCAAACCGCGGATGCGCGGCGCGAAGCGGAAACCCAGCAGGTGCATCAAAGCGAACACGTGCTCGCTAACACCGCCGGTGTCGGTGTGATGGGTGGTCGGCATCAGGTCGCTGTCATGATACAGCAGCCCGTCGACGACGTAGGGGGCCTCGCTGGTCGCCGCGGAGATGACCTTGACGTTGAACGGGCCATAACGGCCAGATATGTGGGTGTAGAACCGGACTCCCGGGGCTTGGCCGTATTTGGCGTTGATGTCGCCGGCGTCCTCACCGCGTCCGCCCAGGGCAAAATACTGGCCGTCCGACGATGATGACGTGGCCGGGCCGAACACCTGGGCGAAGGGATGACCGTGCAGGGCGTCATTGAGCCTGGCCAGGGTTTGGGCATAGGTGTCGTCCCGCAGGAACCAGTCCGCGGTCCAGGCGAGCTGGCGCGGGCTGATGGCCCGGCACGCTTCGGCCATCCGCGTGACCCCGAGGTTGAGGCCGTCGGCGAGAAGGGCGGTCAAGACAATGCGGCGGTCGGTGGCCGGCTCGCCGGAGCGCAGGTGGGTGAAGCCGTCGGTGAAGCCGGTCCATCCGTCGACCTCCGCCAGCAGTTCGGTAATGCGGATGCGCGGCAGCCGGTCATGAAGCCGGTTCTTCAGAGCGTCGACTTCCATCGGGACCGACGTGGTGATGGGGGAGACACGCAGGTTCCCGCCGCCCAGCACCACGTCGACAAGGCCGCCGGCGGCGGCCTTGTCGTCGATCGTCCTCATCCGGT
>JADFZP010000321.1:0-2846 GCA_015232485.1 Alphaproteobacteria bacterium | reverse complement strand
ACCACGTCGACAAGGCCGCCGGCGGCGGCCTTGTCGTCGATCGTCCTCATCCGGTGCCCTGCTGCCGCATCTCGGCGAAGAGCGCGGGCGACAGGAGGTGCTCCTCGAAGGCACGGTACTGCCGGCTGCCGACCACCCACACGTCGCCGGCCCGCAGCCGATCCCGAAGCTCCGCCAGCACGCACAGTTCCCAATACGGCCGGTCGACACCGTCGTCGGTAATGACGTGGCGACGCCAGCGCCGGCCGACGAAGTCGAGCGGGACCTCGGGCGGGAGCGACCGGCGGCCGGCAGCATTCAGGCTGCGCAAGAGGTCGATGGCCCGCATCAGAGGTTCCGCCGCCGGAGCAGCCTTGAAGTCGAAGGCTGCGAGAAAGGCCGGTGCCCAGCGGCGGACAACGGAGTATTGGCTGGCCAGTTGATCGAAGGTGCTGAAGTCCTCGGCCGGCACCAGGTCCGCGGCCTCGGCGACGGTGGTGGTGAACGCCGGCCACGACATCAGCTGCTCGACCGCCGCAAAGGCGTCCCCGCCATTCTCCTTGGCCGCGATGAGGGCGGCGCCCAACCTGGCGTAGAGCCGCACCTTCTCGGTGATGGCGCGACCATTGCGGTGAAGCGTGTCGGAATGGCGGCGCTCGGCACGGCGGAACAGGCTGCCGACGACGCGGTCGAAGATCTCGATGGCGAGGTCGGTCAGGGTCTCCGATAGGTCAAGAGAGACGGCGATGAGCGTCGCCAGGCGACGCAGGGGCCCGGCCTCGGCGAGATGCTGCACGGTGGTCTTGCGGCCTTCGCGGGCGAGCTGTCGTAGCCGGACGCCGGGGATGCGCCGGCCACGTTCGGCCGTCAGTCCAATGTTCCGGACATGCACCAGGCGGTCGAGCACGGCCAACAAGGCGCTTCCCCGTGCCGCCACCGGCGCCTGCTGCAGCCAGGCAAGCCGGGTGATCCGCTCATCGGGTACCATGTCGAGCAGCGCCGCGAGCCGAGCCCGCTGCCGCGTAGTCGTCCCTTCGACTAGGGTCTGGTAGATCTGCTGGCGTGCCTGGTGGCGGACCTTGCGGCACAACCGCTCGATAGCCGCAGCCGGAGGCAGGAGGATGCGGTGATGGCGCAACGCCTCCAAGGCCGCCGCCACCAGGGCCACGGGCTGGTCGGTGACCAGCGCGGTCGGCAGGATCCAACTCGCCAAGCCTTTCTCCTGGCGGACGGAATAGGAGCGGCAGCGCAGCAGATGCTGCGCCTCGGCGGCATGGCGGCGTCGAGTCTGGTCGTGGCACAGGTATTCGGCGAACGCCTCGGGGAAGGCGCCGATCTGCTCGGCGACATAGGCCAGGAGGGCGGTCGGTGGACGCTCGCCTTCTCGCAGGGCGCGACCGGGGTTCCGCTGGTAGCACAGCATCAGGGCAAAGCCGAGGCGCGTGTGATCGAGCCGCTGTCGCTGGATCAGGGCATGGTCAGCGTCGCTCAGGGTATAGAACCGGGTCAGGTTGCGTTCGGAGACCGGCGGGTCGAACAGGGTGGCGCGTTGCGCCTCCGTCAGCAGGGGGCGGGGCATCAACCTCTCCAATTGGCAAGGAAATCGGCAGAGCGGCGGTATGGCGCAGCCATGCCGGCGCAGCAAGCTTTGTCCGTCATTCGGCCGTTTGCCGGCCAGCGGCGCCTTTGTCCGTAAATACTGGACTGGAGACGCCAATCCGGACAAGATGTTTGCCGGACGGTTTGGCGGACAGGAGGCGGCGGTGGCGCTGATCGGCTACGCAAGGGTGTCGACGCTGGACCAGGATCTCGCCCTGCAGATCGATGCTTTGCATCAGGCCGGCTGTGCCCGCATCTTCGAGGACTGCGGCGTGTCCGGCGCCAAGACCGAACGGCCCGGCCTCACCGCCGCTCTCGGCTATGTACGCGACGGCGACGTGCTGGTGGTGTGGAAGCTCGACCGGCTCGGCCGCTCGATGGCGCATCTGATCGAGACGGTGACCGGGCTGGAGACCCGCAGTGTGGGGTTGCGCTCACTGACCGAGGCAATCGATACCACGACGCCGGGAGGCCGGCTCATCTTTCATGTCTTCGGTGCCCTGGGCCAGTTCGAGCGCGATCTGATCCGGGAGCGTACCCGCGCCGGCCTGAGCGCTGCTGCTGCGCGCGGCCGCAAGGGGGGACGCAAGCCGGTCGTGACGGCGGACAAGCTGAAACGGGCCCAAGGCCTCATGGCCCAGGGGCTGACCGTTCGCGAAGTGGCCGCGCGGCTGAAGGTGGGCAAGACGGCCCTCTATGAGGCCCTGGTGGGCGTCAAGCCCGGCAGGTGAAGGCCCGAACGGCCGTCCGTTCTTGGTTTGATCCGCTATGCTACAAGAATTGACGTTTCGTGTCGTCGGGCCATCGAGGCGCTCCGCGGCATCGTCCTGCGGCAGGCCGGCGAGTTGGCCGCCGCCAAGGCCGGGCTCGTGCACAAGGCGCTCGAGGTGGAGAAGCTGAAGATCGAGCTGGCCCGCCTGCGGCGGATGCAGTTCGGGCGCTCCTCCGAAAAGATGGCCCGGACCGCCGAGCAGCTCGAATTGGTCCTGGAGGAGGCCGAGGAGTGCGCCGCCGCCGAGGCTCGCGACGAGGCGCGGCCCGAGGAAGGCGCGACCGACGCCAAGCCGCGCCGCAACCGGACGCGCAAGCCGCTGCCCGACCATCTCCCCCGCACCGAAGTGACGCACGACAGCGCCCAGGACTGTGCCGCCTGCGGCGGCGCCATGCGCAAGGTCGGCGAGGACGTCACCGAGGTGCTCGATTACGTCCCCGGCCGGTTCCAGGTGATCCGACACGTCCGCCCGGCCTATTCGTGCCGGTGCTGCGAG
>JADFZP010000320.1 GCA_015232485.1 Alphaproteobacteria bacterium | reverse complement strand
CGGCGACGCGAATAATTCAATTATAGTGGTAACGGCACTGGGCGATCTCAAGAACTTGGTCGACGCCACTCCCGCTGATTCTGTAAACAAGCCGGTGCTCTCCCGTAATCCGTCGAGACCACCAGCCTTTCAGATCTTCTTTCAGCGGCTCTGGCTTGCCCAGCCCATTAAAAGGATCGCGCTTCGTATCCTTTATAATTCTGTTGATCTTCTTCATGATGTCGGGGTCGTTCTTCTGCCAATGAAGGTAGTCGTCCCACGACTCGTCAGACCAAGCAAGCCTCACGTTTCGTCTTCGATCAGATCGCGCTCCATCCCCCGCTCCGCATCAAGCGCGGCGATCGATTTCAGCAAGCGCGAAGCGTTCGCCGGACTCCGCAGCAGGTGCAGCGACTCCATCATGCCGTTGTATTCCTCCTCGGAAATCACAACGACTGACCGCCCCTTCTGGCGGGTGACCGTCAAGGGAGTCGATGCGTCGCACACCTCATCCATGTAGCTGGCCAGGTTCTGGCGAAACTCGGTGTAACCAACGTGCCCCATTTGACTCTCCCCGAGCAAGAACCGTACATATATGCGTACAGCCGGACACGCTTGTCAAGAAGGCGACGGACTCAGTGAAACACCACCCGGTTCCGCCCGGTGCGCTTGGCCTCGTAAAGCGCCTCGTCGGCCCGGTTCAGCACGGTTTCGACGGTTTCGCCCTCGGCATGGCGGGCCACGCCGATGCTCACCTGGATGGTGAAGGTTCCGCCCTTGCCGTCGGCGACCGGGGTGGCGGCCAGCCTTAGGCGCAGGCGGTCGGCGGCGGCGATCGCCGCGTCCTTGTCGGTTTCGGGCAGCAACAGGGTGAATTCCTCGCCGCCGAAGCGGCCCAGCACGTCGACGTCGCGCATCTCGTGGCGGCAGACATCGGCCACCATGCGCAGGGCGTCGTCGCCGACCGCGTGGCCCCAGGTGTCGTTGACCTTCTTGAAGTGGTCGATGTCCAGCATCAGCAGCGACAGCGGCGTGCCGTAGCGTCGGCTGCGCAGGGTCTCGCGGTTGTAGGACTCGACGAACGAGCGGCGGTTCAGCATGCCGGTCAGCGCGTCGGTGGTGGCCAGCAGGTGAAGCTGCTCCTCCATCCGCTTGCGCTCGGTGATGTCCTCCTCGATGCCGACGTAATGGGTGATGCGGCCCTCGGCGTCGCGCACCGGCGAGATCGAGGCCGATTGCCAGACGTCGCTGCCGTCCTTGCGGCGGTTGAGGAACTCGCCGCGCCATTCATGGCCGGCGGCGATGGTCTTCCACAGCTCGTCATAGGCCTCGTCGCTGGTCTCGCCGGATTTGAGGAAGGACGGGTTGCGTCCGATCACCTCGTCCATCGACCAGCCGGTGACGGCGCAGAATTTGGGGTTCACGTATTCGATGGCGCCGTCGGTGCCGGTGATGACCACCGAGGACGGGCTTTGCTCGATGGCGCGGCGCAGCTTGCGCATGCTCTCCTCGGCCAACCGCCGCTCGGTGACGTCGTGGACGATGGAATGCAGCAGCGGCCGCCCTTCGATGGTGACCGGGGCCGAATGCACCTCGACATCGCGCACCGCGCCCGAGGCCAGCCGGTGGCTGAAGAAGAAATGGGTGCGCTGCTGCTGGCGGGCCAGTTCGATCTCGCTGGCCATCTCGTGGTCGCTCAACACGTTGATGTCGCTGACATGCATGGCCTTCAGCCGCTCGGCTTCGTAGCCATAGAACTGGACGGCCGCCTCGTTGGCGTCGACGATGGTGCCGTCCCAGGGGTCGATCAGGATTTGCACGGCGGTGCTGCCGGCGAAGATCTCGCGATAACGGGCCTCGCTCGCTTCGAGTTGGACCTCGCGCGCCTTGATCTCGGTGATGTCGGTGCGGATGCCGACATGGCCGCCATCCGAGGTCCGCCGCTCGCTGACCCGCAGCCAGCGGCCGTCGTTGAGATGCTCCTCGAAGGGTTCGCCCTGCTCGCGGTGGAACCTCAGGCGGCGTTCCAGCCAGCCGTCGTCGCCCAGCGCCTCGGCGTACAGGCCGGCGTCGACGCAGATGTGGAGGAACCGCTCGAACGAGATGCCCGGTTCCAGATGGTGGGCGACGGGGGCGTGCATGTCGCGGTATTTGCGATTGCACAGCACCATGCGGTCGTCGGAATCCCACAGGGCGAAGCCCTCGGAGATCGACTCGATGGCGTCGACCAGTCGGTTCTGGGCGGCGTCGGCCTGCTCTTTGGCGAAGCGCAACTCGTCCTGGGCGCGGCGCCGCTGGGTGACGTCCGAGAACACCACCACGGCGCCTTCGACGCCGTCGTCGCCGAACGGAGAGACGACGTATTCGACCGGGAACCAGGTGCCGTCCTTGCGCCAGAACACGTCGTCGTCGACGCGGCGCTCCTCGCCATCGGCCAGCGAGCGCAGGATCGGGCTGGCCACGTCGCCCCAGGGGGCGCCGTCCCGCCTCGTGTGGTGCATCAGCCCGTGCTGGGCGCGGCCGATCAACTCGTGGCGGCCATAGCCGCTCAGCTCCTCGGCCTCGCGGTTGACGAAGGTCACCTTGCCGGCGACGTCCAGGCCGAAAATGCCCTGGCCGGCGCTGTCGAGAATGATCCGCAGGCGGCGGCTCAACTCGGACTGGCGGCGCTCGGCGGCCTTCAAATCGGTGATGTCGGTGTAGGTTGCGACGAAGCCGCCATTCGGCATCGGCCCGCCCGAGACGTCGAGGATGCGGCCGTCCGGGGTGTGCCGCTCGTAGCGATAGGTGGCGCCGCCGCGCGCCTGATCGAGATGGGCGGCGACCAGCGCATCCGGCTCGCCGGGGCCGTAATCGCCACGCAAGGCGCTGTGCCGCACGAAGGCTTCCAGCGAGGTGCCCAACTGGCCCAGATGCGGCGGATAGTCCAGCATGCGCAGATAGCGCTCGTTCCAGGCCGCCAGTCGCAGCGAGTGGTCGAACAGCGCGAAGCCCTGATGGATGTTGTCCAGGATGCCGTTCAGCATGGCCGCCTGGGTGGGCGGCGAAGGGGCGCCGATGTCGTTCATCAACAGGTCCTCGGGCACTCTTTGGGGGGCCTCCCGCCGTCCGTCGACTATGCCATAGAAATCCCGGCCGCGCTCCGCTACTTGTTGCCCCGGACAGGAGACGCATGATGAGCGGCACGCCCACCTACGCCTTGCCCGGCACCTTCCTGGGCACCCTTTCGACGGATCGCGCGGCGCGCTTCTGCGTGGCCGGCATTCCCTTCGACCTGGGCACCACCAACCGGGCCGGGGCGCGCGGCGGGCCGGCGGCGATTCGTCAGGCCAGCCGCATGCTGTTCGACGGCGAGAACCCGACCCACTGGCGCGACCCCAAGACCTTGGGCCTCGCCGACATTGGCGACTTCGCGCTGAAGCTGGGCGACATCGAAGGCTCGCTGGCGCTGATCGAAGCCCAGGCGGCCGGCCTGTCCCACCTGATCGCGCTGGGCGGCGACCATACCGTGACGCTGCCCCTGCTGCGCGCCTTGGCCAAGCGCGACGGACCGCTGTCGCTGATCCATTTCGACGCCCATGTCGACACCTGGCCCGACTGCTTCGGCCAGAAATTCGGCCATGGCTCGGTGTTCCGCCGGGCGATCGAGGAGGGGCTGGTCGAGCCCCGCCGCATGGTTCAAATCGGCATCCGCTCGCCGGTCGAGAAAGAGGTCTGGGACTGGACGCTGGGGCGGGGGGTGCGCATCCTCGAGGCCGAGCGGGTCCACCAGGACGGCCCGGCCGCCATCGCCGCCCAGATCCGCGAGGCGGTGGCCGGCGGGCCGGTCTATCTGTCCTTCGACATCGACGCGCTCGACCCGGCCTTCGCGCCCGGCACCGGCACGCCCGAGATCGGCGGCCTCGCCACTTGGCAGGTGGTGTCGATCCTGCGCCGTTTGGGCGGGCTGCCCTTCGTCGGCATGGACGTGGTCGAGGTCGCGCCGGCCTACGACCACGCCGAAATCACCGCCTTGGCGGCGGCCAGCGTGGCCTGGGAATATCTGAGCCTGATGCCGGAACGGGCTTGATGAAGCGCGCCGCCCCAGCGAGGTGCGCCGCCATGCCAAGGATGCGTCCCAAGCCAAGCAGTGTGCTCGAGGCGGTGCTCGCCCGCCGCCCCGCCGAGCCGCTGCATTGCCTGCGGCCGGCGGTGTTCGCCGAGGCGGCGCGGCGCTTCGTCGCCTGCTTCCCCGGCGAGGTGCTTTACGCGGTGAAGTGCAATCCGCAAGAGGCGGTGCTGAAGGCCTTGCGATCGGGCGGCATCCGCCGCTTCGACGCCGCCTCGTTGCCCGAGGTGCAACTCATCAATCGGCTGTTTCCCCATGATTCGGTGCATTTCATGCACCCCGTCAAGCCGCGCTCGGCGATCCGCGCCGCGTTCCACCAGCATGGGGTGCGCGACTTCGCGCTCGATTCGAGCGAGGAACTGGCCAAGATTCT
>JADFZP010000319.1 GCA_015232485.1 Alphaproteobacteria bacterium | reverse complement strand
CCGATCCGCGCCGACGAGGAGCAAGGCGGCGGCCTCATCCACAAGGCGATGTTCGCGTTGCCCTTCGACGTGGCCCACGACCGGTCGCTGCCCTATGCGCTGACTCTCCAGGGCGAGCCGGCCGACCCGGCCGCCTTCCGCGCCGCGCTGGAACAGCGCCTGCGCGCCGCGATGGATGACGCCAACGCCGATTCCCCGCTGTTCCAACTGGTCGATTGCCTCGATCCGCCGGTGATCGACCACACCCGCACCGACGTGTCATGCCGACGAAGTCGTTTTCGAAGGCTCTCGCGATGTCGATGCGGTTGGGCGTCAGCAGTTCGTTGATCGGGCGGTTGTGGCCGCAAAGGCAGGCGACGAAGGTCTGTCGGGTGAGCGCGGTGATCCCGCCGGCTTCCCTCAGCTTCATCACGTCGAACAGGTCGCGGGGATGCTGGCGGTCCATGGCGGCGACCAGCTTGCCCGCATAGACCTCCTCGACGGCGAGGGCCGGCACCGTCAGCGTCCGGCTGAATAAGGTCTCGGCGGCCGCGCAAAGGTCCATCCGAACCGGCGGAAGCACGGTGCCGCGGAACACCGTGTTCACCTCGACCTTGACGGTCAGGCCGCTTCGGGACACCAACAGTCTGGATTCGTCGCCGACCGGGCGGGCTGGCGGGGCGTCGAAACCCCGCTTGGTCAGCGCCGCGCGGATCTCGTCCAGACGGCGGCGGATGTCGCCGAGCGCCTGGTCCCGATCGCTGGCCGCGTCGACATGGACCAAGTCGAGGTCGACCGACAGCCGGGGCATGTCGCGGATGAACATGTTGATCGCCGTCCCGCCCTTCAGCGCGAAGCCGCCGCCCGCGAAGACGTGGGGCGTGATGTCGAGCAGGAGCCGGACGGTGTCCCTGTAGCGATCGTTCATGACCGTTTGAGCCTGATCGCCTTCCCCGGAGTGCGCATCACGTAGTCCGCCGGGGCGCCCAGGCGGACGCCGCTCAAGTCGAGCGCGTCCAGCACGGGCAGCGACGACCGGCGGGCCAGCGCGAGGAACAGCCTGACCGTCTTGACGCCAAGGCAATCCTTCAACATCGCCTCCATCCGGGCGGGACGGAGCCCTTGGAGCATGTCGACCAGATTCCCCGCCTCCTCAAGGGATTGCCGGCCGGGCACGTCGGCCAGCATCTCGAGCACCGCGCGCTCGGGCTCGGAGACCGGCACACCATCCGCTGACCGTTCGATCCCGAGGTCGTCGCCTCGGCCGAACAGCTTGCGGTTCCTGACCTCGACCGGGAACCGCAGGCTGATCCACGAGGCGACCTTGGCGCCGGTGTGCGAATAGACCAACACCCGTTCCTCGACATAGAGGTTGTGGCGGTAGCCGTGCCAGGCGAGCGCGGCCTTGCCGCCGACATGCCCATCCCTCACCCCCACGGCGAGGGACCGTTCGAGGGCGGGGCGGTCGCCTTTTCTGATGAAGTGGCCGCGTCCGAGCCGATCGAGCCAGCCGTTTCGGACATAGTGATGGGCGAGCTGGGGGGATACGCCATGCTCGCCCAGCCAGCGGGCGGTCAGGGGCTGTCCCGGCTCGGCCGAGGTCAGCAGGTGTTTGAGATGGTCCCCACGATCTAAAGCCATGCTTGATCTATGGGGAGGTTTCTTAACGGCGTCAAGGCCCGAACACCGGCCTCGTCCAAAATCATGCAAGCCGAATTGAATTATTCAATGTGATCCGCTTGCGGCGAATGGGTCAACGGGCGCGGAGCAGTTTCAAGACTCCGGCCTCGCCGTCCCGCTCGAAGGCTTGGGACAGGACGGTCGCCTGGTTCTCGACCAGATGCGTCATGATCTTGTTCGACGACCAGCCGATGGCGTCGCCGATCGCGGCGAGGCGCGCCTGGGTGTCGGGAGACATCCGAACGCTGACCGTCACCTTGGCGGCCGGCACGCGAGCGGGAGCGGGCGAGGCCGGCGACGGGGCGGGCGCCTCGGCGGCTGGTTGGCCAAGGGCGCGACGAAGGCGCTCGTCGTCGTCACCGTCGGGAGGCAGCACGGAAAGGCGGCGTGATTCAGCCATCGACTTTCTCCTTCCTGATCCAGTCCTCGCCATAGACGAGCCTGTAGAGGCCCAACAGTTCGCTCTTGGCCTTGGGGTCGGGGCGGGCCAGATCGAAGACCCCCTTCCCTTCCCCGATCGTCTTTCGATAGGCGCTTCGGTGACAGATCATGGTGCCGCCATCGGCCCAGGCGAACGCCTTGTAGGCGTCCTTGACCGCGTCGAACTCGTTGCGTTCGCTGGTCATGGTGCTGACCAGACAGGGAAAGACGATCGGCTTGAAGTCGTCGGTTCGGCTACTGGCGACGTCGGTGTAAACCTTATTGAGATCGCTGAGCGCCCAAATGTCGAACTGGGTCGGCGCCAGCGGAATGGCCATCGTGTCGGCCGCGAGCATGGCGAAGCGAAGGGCCGGATTGTCCTCGCCGCCGACGTCGATCAGCACGTCGTCATATTGCCCTGCGGTGCCGCGCAGATCCTTGATCAGCGCCCGGCCGAGTGGAACCGGATCCTCGCCGGGCCGGATATCCAGAAAGCCGCTGATGCTGCGGATCGACGGCTCGACGCCCGCCCCGGAACGCGCCTGGGCGAAGCGGTGCGCCGAACGCTGCTTGTCCAGATCGTAGAGGCACACCGACTTGCCCGCCAGCGCCCGCATGACGGCGAGTTGGCAGATCGTGGTCAACTTGCCCGACCCGCCCTTCGTGCCGCCGATGATCACCAATCGCCCCATGTGCTTTCCCCGCATCCGCCCAATCGGGCGCGTTCTCCGACTGCGTCGCATCCCTCGCGCGGGCCGCCTTCGTCGCATGCGGCGGGTAACCCGATGGATGCGGATCATACAACTTAAGTCGCAGAATGTGAACCGCATTGTGATGATGATGCGGAGGCGTCGCATAACGCGGGGCAGGCAACCTGGATTATGCAAGGTGAATTATTCAGAGTGAGTGTTGACGGGTCCGAAGCGACCCCCGGCTCGGCCGCGCGAGCGCGTTCACATCTTCTCGGGAAACAGCCCCGGCATCCACCGTCCGGCCAGTATCGCCGGGAATGCGAGGCGCAGGGGGGCGCGGGTGCTTTCGGAGGTCAGCACCTCCTGTTCGATCAGGACCGAGGTGACGCGGCGGGCCTGCCGATCGCCGACATTCAGCAGCTTGCCGATATCGCCTCTCGGAAGTTCGCCGCGGAGCAGGACCGCCTCCAGGACCGCGCCGGAATTGGGGGCCAGGGCGTCGGCCCGAATTTCCTCGTCGGCCCAGCCGAGGATGCGGTCGCGCAGGCGTTCGGGCTGGACCAGCTTCTCCATGAAATCCACCTGGTCGACGCAGGTGGTCAGGATGAACTCGGCGAACTCGGCGAGCGCCTCTTCCGAGAGCGATCCCCGGCCGTCGAGATCGTTGCGGCGCGGCATGTCACAGGCCATTAGCAGCTTCTTGTAGCGGCTCTCGGCTCGGCCGAGGCCGCGCGCGATCGACCAGACGCCGCCGGTGTCCAGCGTCTCGAGAAGCATCGCGTGCGACATCAACCGGGCCACGCGGCCGTTACCGTCGAGGAACGGGTGGATCCACAACAGGCGATGGTGGGCCGTCGCCGCGGCCAGAATCCCGTCGGTGCGCCCCAGTTGCCGTAGGCGGAGGCGAAGCGGTTCAGGAACCGGGGCAAGGCGCCGGGGCTGACCGGGACATGGTTGCCCAACTTGACGTCGCGTCGACGCATCGCGCCAGGGGTTACCCTGACCCGCTCGCCGGTATCGGGGTGTGTGATCCACAGGAGATCGTCAGGCAACAGCTCGCAGAAGCGGCGGTGGATTTCCAGCAGGCCGTCAGGCGTGGTGGCGCGGCCGCCGAGGCCGCCCGCGTCGATCCACCTCTGCACGGTGATGTGCGCCTTGGCTTCGAGCTGAAGGTTCCGCTTCTCGGCGTTGGCGCTGTAGTCGATTTTCAGCGCCCGCTCGATATCGACCGGGTGGGTGTCGTGCCCCTCGATCAGATTGCTGTAGTAGCAGTTCATCGCCCGCACCAGATCGGCGAGAGCGGTCGGTACGCCGCGCGGCAAGCCGCGGAGGAACCCCGTCGAGCGGGCGGCGAGTTCGACGACGAGATCAGTGAGGGCCGTCCGATGCGGTGAACTCTCGCCGATCAGCAATGGTTCCATCAGGCCGACGGTCTCGCCGCGGTCGTCTGGAACGACCGGTCTGGCCGGGTTCATGTCCGGTTTCTCGTCCGGGTTCGAAATGCGCATGAAGTCAAAGATGCCATGATCTTGGTCCCCGCGCCAGTCGTCAAGTGTCCGGGTTGGTGGCCGGTTTCCGGGCCGGTTCGCCGCAAGACGCCGCGCCTCGGCGCGCGCCGCCGACCCCCATCCAGCCAACGCGCGCCAGGGTGTCGTGCAGGGTGCTGCGGGCGATGCCGAAGGTGCGGCACACCG
>JADFZP010000318.1 GCA_015232485.1 Alphaproteobacteria bacterium | reverse complement strand
CGGTCGAGCGCCGCGTAAATGCTGGTGCCGACCGCCACGCGGGTGTCGCCCAGCAGGCCCTTGGCGGCCGAATTGACCAAGCTGATCTGGCCGGTCTCGGTGACCACCACCACGGCGTCGCCCAACGCGCCGATCACCGCCGCGAGGCGCTGGTCGGGGCGGGCCGCCTCCATCGCCCGGCGCGAGGCGATGTCGGAGACTTGGCGGGCGAGGTCGCCCACCTCGTCGAGATTCCCGGCGCTCCACCGGGTCTGCAACTGCTCGGGCGGCACCTCGCCGCGCGCGGTGGCCTGCAACGCCACGTCGAGCAATTTGAGATCGTCGAAATGCTGGCTGAACACGCCATGCATCAGCCAAAGCGCGGTGCCCCCGGCCGCCGCCAGGGCGACGATCGCCCAAGGCGACAAGACCGGCGCCTGTTCGAGGCCGGCGGCCGGCAGGGCGGCCAGCCCGGCCAGCGCCGCCATCATGGCGAAGACGATGATGCCCAATAGCCGGGTCAGCTTTTGGACACGGCGCTTCATGGCCGTTCGGCCCCGGACAACTCGGCGGCCAGCGCCGCGACGTCCATCCGCCGTTCGAGATCCTGGCCGAACGAGACGACGCCGAACTTGATCTGGTTGACGATCACCGGACGGTCGTCCTTGCGATAGTTCTTGTGCATCGGCAGCGAGTCGAACACCAGATTGCCCGAGCGGGACGCCACGTCGCCGGCGGCCAGCGGCGGCGCGAGTCGCGCCTGGGCCAACCGCTCGCGGAAATGCTCGATATGCGCGTGCCAGCCGCCCGGCCCGCCCGAGGGATGATCGGCCTTGCCCAACAGCTCGGCGTACAGGCCGACCAGCCCTTCCCCCATGCGCGGCGCGCTCTCGCCGGCCGATTCGCGCAGCATGCCCTCGGCCACCACCAACAGGTCGGCCAGGATCGCCGCGAAGGACTCCCAACGGCTGATTTCCAGTCCTTCCAGAAAAACGCGTTCCTTGAATAGTTTTTGCCGATCCGGCCCAGCCTTGATCCGACAAAATATGATGACCGATTTCTGGACCAGTCGCGCCGCCGCGCGCTCGGCTTCAAAAGCAAGCGCCCGCCTATCCCCTATGGCCGGTGGCTTAATCCAATCCATCAGTGACCTGAGCATTACGTCTCCCTAATCCATGACATTGGTCCGGCTTGTTTTCGGCCGGTTCTGGCGAAAAAAGGCTCATCCTTCCGGATAGGCACGCCCTAACCCCTTGTTATCATGTTGCATCAATGCTATCAAAATGGACACGCAATTATAAGAATATCTGTCGAGGAAACGTATGCGGCCGTAAACCGAGGGCGAAAACGTCCCGGATCAGCCGCCGGAGGTCATAAAAAGCAACGGAATCGGTCGCGATCGTCGCGCGGAGGTGGATCCGCGTGCCCATGTCGCGCCCGGGTTTGCAAACGGAGAAGGAGACGTTAAGAATGGCTAATCAGCCCCAAGCGTCGGACAACGCGCAGCGATATTGGGCGCGCACGTCCGGCCTGATGTGGACGGTTCTGGCGGTCTGGTTCGTTTTCAGTTTCGCCATCCACTTTTTCGTCAAAAGTTTGAACACCATCGTCATCGGCGGATTCCCGCTGGGCTTCTACATGGCCGCCCAGGGCTCGCTGATCATCTTCGTCATCTTGATTTTCTGGTACGCCCATCGCCAGAACTCGATCGACGAAGAATTCGGCGTGTCTGAAGACTGAGCCCAGAGGAGGAGACATCCCATGGCGATGCAAGGCGATTTCACTCAGAATTTGGGCAAGGTCTACGCACTCTACACCGGCGGGTTCGCCGGCTTCGTGGTCATCCTTGCCATTCTGGAACAACTCGGCGTGCCGAACGTCGTGCTTGGTTATCTGTTCGTCGGCCTGACGGTCGGCGTCTACGCGATGATCGGCATCCTGTCGCGAACCGCGCAGGTTTCGGAATACTACGTGGCGGGCCGACGGGTTCCCGCCTTCTACAACGGCATGGCGACCGGCGCCGACTGGATGAGCGCCGCCTCGTTCATCGGCATGGCCGGCACGCTGTACTCGCTGGGTTATGACGGCTTGGCCTTCGTGCTGGGCTGGACCGGCGGCTACGTGCTGGTGGCGGTGCTGTTGGCGCCTTACCTGCGCAAGTTCGGCCAGTACACGGTCCCCGACTTCCTGGGCGCCCGCTACGGCGGCAACTTGGCCCGCTTCATGGGCATCCTGGTGCTGCTGTCGGCCTCGTTCACCTATGTCGTCGCGCAGATCTACGGCACCGGCATCATCGCCTCGCGATTCCTCGGCATCTCGTTCGAGATGGCGGTGTTCGTGGGCTTGGCCGGCATCCTGGTCTGCTCGATGCTGGGCGGCATGCGCGCCGTCACCTGGACCCAGGTCGCGCAGTACATCATCCTGATCGTCGCCTACCTGATGCCCGTGATGATCATGTCGGCCAAGGTCACCGGCGTTCCCCTGCCGCAGTTGATGCAGGGTCAGGCGTTGCAGAAGATCGTGGCGCTTGAACAGACGTTGGGAGTGGTCAAGTCGCACGCCGCGCCCTTTGTCAATTATGACCCGCTGAACTTCTTCGGCCTGATCTTCTGCCTGATGGTCGGCACCGCGGCGCTGCCGCACGTGTTGATGCGCTTCTTCACCACCCCCAGCGTCCGCGAGGCGCGGATGTCGGTGGGCTGGTCGCTGCTGTTCATCTTCCTGCTGTATTTCACGGCGCCGTCCTACGCGATCTTCGCCAAGCTGGAAGTCTATCAGAACGTCATCGGCCAGCAGGTCGCGTCCCTTCCGGCCTGGGTCGGCATCTGGGGCAAGATCGGTCTGGTGGGCGCCTGCGACGCGGCCGACGCCGCCATGCAGTTCGCCAAGTGCAAGGGCATCACCGGCAACGCCGACGGCATCTTGCAGCTTAAAGAGTTCGTGATCGACAACGACGCGATCGTGCTGGCGACTCCCGAGATCGCCGGCCTGCCTTACGTCATCGCCGGCCTGGTGGCGGCGGGTGGTCTCGCCGCGGCCCTGTCGACCGCCGACGGCCTGCTGCTGGCCATCGCCAACGCCTTGTCGCACGACGTCTACTACCGCATGATCGATCCGCTTGCGGATTCCAAGCGCCGCCTGGTCGTCGCCCGCATTCTGCTGATCTTCGTGGCCTTGATCGCGGCCTACGTGGCCAGCACCAAACCGGCCGGCATCTTGTCGATGGTGGCCTGGGCGTTCTCGCTGGCGGCGTCGGGTCTGTTCCCGGCTCTGGTGATGGGCATCTGGTGGAAACGCACCACCGATATGGGCGCCGTGCTCGGCATCCTGTTCGGCTGGGGCACGTGCCTGTTCTACCTGATCTTGACCCAGTACTACCCCGAGACCTTCATCGGCATGTTCGGCTCGGCGGAAACCGTCGCCAAGATGAACGCGATGATCGCCGCGGCCGATCCCGGCCTGAAGGCCTTCCTCACCAAGGAAGCCACTTGGTTCGGCGTTCGCAACATCTCGTGCGGCCTGTTCGGCATCCCCGTGGCGTTCCTGGTGACCTATGTGGTCAGCTTGATCACCCCGGCGCCGTCCAAGGACATGCAGGACTTCATCGACTCGATCCGCGTCCCGCGCGGTGACGTCATGTTGGCCAAGGGTGCCGCCAAGGCCGAATAACGGCTTAGGCGTTTTCCGAACAACTTCGGTGCGGGACCATCGGTCCCGCACCATTTTCTTGATTTTCGGGCAGGGCATGGAACTCACACCGTTCTTTTCGCAGTATTGGTATTTTCACATACCCAACTACGCCCTTGCGGTCCTGATCTACACTTTGCTGGGTCGCTTCCTGCTGGGATTGATGGTTCACCCGGACTCGGCGAACTACATCTGGCGGTTCTTCCGGCGCCTCACGGATCCGATTCTGCGGATCGGCGACTGGCTGATCCCGCGCATGGTCGCCGCCCCGCTAAGGCCTTTGGCCGCCGCTTTTCACCTGTTCGTTCTGCGCCTGATCTTTTGGATCGTGCTTGCCCAAAACGGCTTGGCGCCCAGCTTCGGCGCGTCGAGCTGACCTTCGGGCGTCGTTGAAACCAAGGATCGAGCCGCCACCTTAACGCCGAGCCGAGAACCGGAGGAAACAGCCAGGGCGGGCGGAAGATGGATCGAATTCGCTACTTTGCCGATATTTCCGTCAAGCGGGCCTGCGCCTTCGCGCTGCTCGCCATCATCACGGTGGTCGTTGGCCTGAGCAGCGAGCCCCGGATGGCTCTGCGCGCCGCCGCGATCTTGTTCTCGCTGCAGGTCTTCACGCTGCTGCTGTGCGCTTGGCGCGCACCCGTCACCCACTACCGTCGCCGCGAGGTCTGGATTCTTCTCGACCAGTTCCATGGCCTGCCCGAGAACCGCGCGCAAACCGCCATCTCGGGCATCATGCAAGACACCTTCCTCGGCTACGCCGAACTGTCGGCCTGGGCGGCCGGTCTATGCTGGCTGATGACCTTCGCCACCGCCCTGACGTTGGCGTAAT